>CANJXD010000443.1 GCA_947478535.1 Acetobacteraceae bacterium | reverse complement strand
ATAGCCGCCGCCGAGTTCGATCGTCGTATCCGGCTGCGCGTGGCGCATCTGGCCGACATAGTCGGGATAATACAGGTGAAAGTCCCGCATATCCCCGGTGACGACCAGGTTCGGATATTTCTCGCAGAGCCGGTGCAGGTTGCCGGCATGCGGGATTTCGGAATGCGACGGCACGCAGTAGTCGAGGGTACGCCCCGCGAGCAGCCGATCGAGGTCCCGGGACAGCTCATCCCACATCGAGGGCGGCGCGGTGTCATAGAGCAGCGTGCGTTCCGTACCGATGACGAGATAGGCGGAGGTGTGGAAATGCACGGGCTCGTCGAAGGCGTTGGATTGCAGGCATCCGCCCACCCACCACACGCCCGGGGAGATCTCTCGTGGCAGCCGGCGCAGCTCGCGCCGTTGCGGCGTGCCATGGTCATGCCCACACGCGCTCATGCCGCCAACTCCTCCAGCACCTGTTCCATCACATCCAGTTCTTCCCGCACCCGGCCCGCGCCTTCGATGACCAGGCCGCGGCCCGGCGCGATGCGGTCCACCACGCGGTCCTTCCGCAGTTCGCGCAGATTGTTGAGGATGCTGCGCGTCCGCGCATGGGCGAGCCAGCCGAACTTCGCCAGCAGATGCGCCTTCACCGCGCGCGGGTCGACGGGATGCGCGTTGCTTTCGCGCAGCAGGCGGGAATCCCCCGGCGCGTCCTGCAAATTGTGGCCGAAGCTGTCGGAAGTGAACAAGGTCCGCGTCTGGCGATCATAGCCCCAATAGGTCGCGAGCAGGCGGATGATCGGGCGCATGATCTCGACGCCCCGGTCACCGCCAACCGGCACTTCGTAGCCCAGCGGCGTGCGTTCCATCTGCACGCGCGTGCCGCGGTTCTGCTGGTCGATGGAGCCCACGGCCTCGAAGGCATCGAAGGGGTTGGGGCCACCGCCACAGTAGAAATGCGCGACGTGGAAGCGCGACGCGATCTCGCCGAGATTGCCGCTGACATCCGGCTCCGCCCGCGTGAGGTAGATGGACACATCGCTGCCGCGCGGCACCAGGCGTTCCAGCTGTTCGCCGACGATCTCATGGTGGATGTAGATGCCGGGGTCGATCACCAGAGCGCCGCCGGCGTCCTTCAGCAGATAAGTGTTCACGGGCTGCCAGCCCGTGGCATCCGCCGGCACCCAGCTGATGCGGCCATCGAGGGGAATGCTCGCGCCCAGCAGCCAGAGCTTGCCCGGCACCAGCGCCACGGCGTCCGGCACATCGCCGGTCGGCCGCGCGATAGTGGCGACATCGGCGTAACCGTCCATGATCACGCGCCCTTCGCGCCGGAGGCCTGCACCACCGGCACCCATTGCCGGAATTGCTGGTCCCAATAGGCCGCCGCTTCCTCCGCTGTTGAGCCCACGACATCGAGCCCCGCCTCGGTCAGCCGGTTGCGAACGGCATCGATGCGGATGGCACCGCGGATGCCATCCTCCAGCGCCTTCAGCAGCGGCGCGGGGGTCGCGGAATGGACGAAGAAGGCGAGCCAGTTCGCCACCTCGAAATCCGGAAGCCCGGCCTCCGCCGTTGTCGGCACATCGGGCAGGCCGGCATTGCGCGTCGGCGCGCAGATCGCCAGCGCGCGCACCGTGCCGCTGCGGATGAAGGGCAGCAGGGACGGCACGCCTTCCACCATCATGTTCACATTGCCCGCGATCACGTCCTGCAAGGCCGGCCCCGCACCGCGATAGGGGATGTGTTCCGCCGTCGTGCCCGCGCGCATCGCCAGCATATGCACGCCGAGATGCAGGATCGTGCCCGGGCCGGAGGAGGCGTAGGTCACGCGCCCCGGCTGCGCCTTCATCAGCGCGATCAGCTCCTGCAGGGTGCGCGCCGGCAGGTTCGGGTTCACCACGATGACCTGCGGCAGCAGGCCGACGATGGACACCGCCGTCAGCGACCGCCGCACATCGAAGGTCGGGCGTTCCTGCATCGCCACGTTCAGCACCGCGCCGGACAGGCTGCTGAAGCCGAGGATATGCCCATCCGGCGCCTGCCCCGCGACGTATTCGGAGGCGAGCAGCCCGCCGGCGCCGGGGCGTGGCTCGATCACCATGGATTGGCCCAGCGTCTCCTGCATCCCCTGGCCGAGGATGCGCGCCACGATATCGGCGGACCCCCCGGGCGCCGTCGGCAGGATGAGCCGCACGGCGCGGTTCGGGAAAGCGCGGGTCTGCGCCGAGGCGCTGCCCGCCGTCGCGGCCAGGGCGAGGCCACCCAAGGCTGCGCGGCGCGTCAGATGCACGGTCATGCTCGTCCCTCCCGTTCCCGCCGCCTGGCTGGCAGCGATGGCCTCGGGCGGTGCGCCGCCTTCGGGGCCGACTTCCAAAAAGTAATCAATGCTACCCATCGGTATCACCGACGTCAACGCGCTTACGCCAGCGCATCGGCGTTGAACGGGCTGCGCCCCACGGCAGCCGCCCCCGCGATGGGCAGGCGCCCTTCAAGCGGATAGGCGGGGTCCGTGTAGCCCGGGGTGGAGGGATGCCCCGGTGGCACCAGCGCATCCACCAACGCCTCATCCTCCGCCGTGAAGCGATAGGTCAGCGCGCCGACGTAATCCTCCCACTGCTCGAAGGTTCGCGGGCCGGTGACGGCCCCGGTGACGAGGCGATTGTTCAGCAGCCAGGCGATGGCGAATTGCCCGGGCGTGATGCCGCGCGCCTGGGCATGCGCCACGATGCGCGCCGCCACTTCCAGGTTCCCCGGCCGCCACTCCGTCTCCATCATCCGCTTGTCGGCGCGCGCTGCCCGCGTGCCCGGCGGCGGAGGCTCATTCGCGCGATACTTGCCGGAGAGCACGCCGCGCGCGATTGGCGAATAGGGGAACACCGCCAGCCCGAAATGCGCGCAGGCCGGCAATTGCTCCACCTCCGGCATCCGCGTCAGCGCGTTGTAGTAGGGGGAGCTTATGACGGGCCCGTCGATCCCCGCCTCCCGCGCCAGCCGGCAGATCTCCGCGATCCGCCAGGCGCGGTGGTTGGAGACGCCGAAATAGCGCACCTTGCCCGCACGGATCATGTCCGCCACCGCGCGCACCGTCTCCTCCAGCGGCGTCGCGTGGTCCTCGACATGGAGGTAGTAGATGTCGATCGCCTCGGCGCCGAGCCGCTTCAGGCTGCCTTCCACCGCGCGCATGGCAGCGAGCCGCGAAAGCCCGCGCCCATGCGGCGCCGGGCCCGCCGGCCCGCCCATCTTCGTCGCCAGCACCCAGTGATCCCGGTTGGCGGCGATGGCCCGGCCCACCACTTCCTCGGACCGCCCGGCGGCATAGGTATTGGCGGTGTCGATGAAGTTCACGCCCTGGTCGCGCGCGCGGTCGATGATGCGGCGCGCCACCGCTTCCTCCGTCTGCGCGCCGAACATCATGGTGCCGATGCACAAGGGCGAGACCTTCACCCCGCTGCGGCCGAGCCTGCGGTATTCCATCGCCTCAGATCTTCACCCCCGCGGCTTCCACCACCGGCACCCATTGCGCCATCTCCCGGTCCCAGAAGGCCTCCGCCTCCTCGGTCGTAGACCCCACGACATCAAGCCCGGCCTCGGACAGCCGGGCCCGGACGGCGGGGATGCGCGCGGCGGCGACGATGCCTTCCTCCAGCGGCTTCAGGATCGCCCGCGGCGTGCCGGAATGGACAAACAGCGCCAGCCAGTTCGAGATGTTGAAATTCGGCAGCCCGGCCTCCGCCATGGTCGGCACCTCGGGCAGGCTCGGGTGGCGCTCCGGCTGGGCGATGCCGATGGCGCGTAGTTGCCCGCCGCGGATGAAGGGCAGCAGCGAAGGCACGCCTTCCACCATCATGTTCACATTGCCCGCGATCACGTCCTGCAGCGCCGGGCCGGCGCCGCGATAGGGCACGTGTTCCGCCGTGGTACCGGCGCGCATGGCCAACATATGCCCGCCGAGATGCAGCACCGTGCCAGGGCCGGAGGAGGCATAGGTCACGCGGCCGGGATTGGCGCGCATATACGCCATCAGTTCCTGCAGGTTCCGCACCGGCAAGTTCGGGTTCACCACCAGCACCTGCGGCAGCATGCCGATGACGGACACGCAGGTCAGCGAACGCCGCACATCCAGCGGGGGGTTCGCCTGCATCGCCACGTTCAGCACGGCGCCGGACAGGCTGTTCTGCACCATGATGTGCCCATCCGCCGCGCTCTGCGCGACGTATTGCGTGGCCAGCATGCCACCCGCCCCGGGGCGCGGCTCCACCACGACGGCTTGGCCGAGCTTCTCCGTCATGCCCTGGCCGAGAATGCGCGCGACGATATCGCCCGAACCACCGGATGCCACCGGCAGGATGATGCGCAGCGCCCGGTTCGGAAACGGCGCGCCCTGCTGCGCCCGCGCCGGCACGGCGGCGGCAAGTGGCAAGGCGCCCAGCAAGGCACGCCGACGGAGCGCCGGCAACGGATAGGGGCTTCGCATGCGTTTTCCTCCCTGGTCCCGCGTGATGCGGGGGATGTTTCCTCAGCGTCGGCCGCACCGCTCTCAATGGGCGGGCGTGCTGGCGCCAGCGCAGCCTAGACCGCCCCGCCGCCGCGGCCCCATGGAAAGCCGCAGCGCCGGCCGAAAGGGAAATTCGCGAAAGCCGAAGAATGTCCCTCTTTGGGCGCCCTCTTTGGGAAGCGCGTCGAAGCGAAAGGCCCATTCGCCCCGCACCGCTTCCGCCGAGGCCCCGCAACGCGCGATGCTGCCCCGATAACGGAGGATATCGTCACCCATGCGCAGGGAAGAATTCGACGTGGTCGTCGTGGGCTGCGGCGCCGCCGGGCTTTCCGCCGCCGTCTCCGCCGCCGAGGCCGGCGCCCGTGTCGCCGTGCTCGAACGCGCGCCGCGCGAGGAACGCGGCGGGCAGAGCCGCTACACCGAAGCCTATCTCCGCATGAAAAGCCTGACCGAGGTGACCGATGATTTCGAGGTCCACCT
>CANJXD010000442.1 GCA_947478535.1 Acetobacteraceae bacterium | reverse complement strand
TCCGCGCATCTCGCCGGCGCTCTGCTCGCGGCGCGGTCCGAGACGCAGATGACGCATGTGCCTTTCCGCGGCAACGCACCGGCGCTGAGCGAGGTGATGGCCGGGCGCGTCAGCTTCATCTTCTACCCCATGATCGGCATCGGGGAGCAGATCGCGCGCGGGCAGCTGCGGGCACTCGGCATCTCGACGCCGCAACGCAGTCCGGATTTCCCCGATGTGCCGACGATGGCGGAAGTGGGTTTTCCCGGCTTCGAGGACTACAGCCAGGGGCTTGGCATCCTGGCGCCGGCGCGCACGCCGCAGCCGATCATCGACCGGCTGAACACCGTCATCCGCGCGTCGCTGGCCAAGCCGGAGACGAACCAGCGCCTGAAGACGCTGGGCGCCATCGTGCAATCCTCGACACCAGAGGAATTCGGAACCTTCCTCGCCGGTGACCTTGACCGCTGGCGCCGCGTGATCGAGATGGCGCGCATTACTGCCGAGGAAAGCTGACCCATGGCCCTGAGGCCCCGCCGCAGCGCGCTGTTCATGCCCGGCTCCAACGCCCGGGCGTTGGACAAGGCGCGCGCCATCGACTGCGACACGATCCTGTTCGACCTCGAGGATTCGGTGGCGGTCGGGCAGAAGGCGCTGGCGCGCGACCAGGTGGCGGCGGCACTGGCGGTGGGCGGCTACGGGGGGCGGGAATTGATCGTCCGCTGCAATCCGCTCGGCAGCGACTTCATCGCGGATGACCTTCGCATGGCGGTGGCTGCCGGCGCCCATGGCGTGCTGCTGCCGAAGACCGACAGCGCCGAGGATGTGATGGCCATCGAGGCGCGGCTCGATGCGCTGGGTGCTGCGCCGGGCGTCGCGATCTGGGCGATGGTGGAAACGCCGCTGGCGATCCTCAACGCGCCGGCGATCGCGGCACGGGCTTCGGCTGGGCGGCTCGCGGCGCTCGCGGTGGGGCCGAACGATCTCGCGAAACTCACCGGCGTTCGGCCGGGCGAAGGGCGCGCCTTCCTGCTTTCCTGGCTCTCGCAGGTCGTGCTGGCGGCGAAGGCGCATGGGGTGACTGCGCTGGATGGCGTCTACAACGCCTTCCAGGACGAGGCCGGCTTCGCCGCGGAATGCCGCCAGGGCCGCGCCATGGGCTTCGATGGCAAGACACTGATCCACCCGAAGCAGGTGGGCCCCGCCAATGCCCTTTTCGGCGCCAGCGAGGAAGATCTCGCCTGGGCGCGCAAGGTGATCGCCGCCTTCGCGGAACCCGCGCATGCCACGGCCAACGTCATCAACCTCGATGGCGAGATGGTGGAGCGGTTGCATCTGGACCAGGCCCGCTCCCTGCTGGCTTGAGCGGATTTAACCTGGGTGTGCCTCGCTGCTGATCGACAGATCATAAGCACGCTTATAGAGTGCCTGATCTGTGACCTGGGACGCTTGCCGTGGCGCTGCCCCCGCCCGAGACCAATCTCGGCTTCCTGCTGCACGATACCGCGCGGCTGCTGCGCAAGCGCTTCGAGCAGAAGGCGCGGGGCCTTGGCCTGACCCGGGCGCAGTGGCAGGTGCTGGCGACGCTGGCGCGCAACGAGGGGCTGCACCAGGGCGCGCTGGCGGATATCCTGGACATCGAACCGATCACCCTGGTCCGCCTGCTGGACCGCTTGCAGGCCAATGGGCTGATCGAGCGCCGCCTGCACCCCACGGACCGGCGCCTGCGCCTGCTTTACCTGACGGAAGCCGCGCACCCCATCCTGCAGCGCATCCACGCCATCGGCGCCGCGACGCGGGAGGAAGCCTTCGCCGGCATCCCGGAGGCGGACCGGGCGGTGCTGCTGCGCGTGCTGATGGTGACGCGCGCGAACCTCGCGGCGCCGGCGCCGGAGGAGGAAGGGCGCCATGGATGACGGGCCGCTTCCCAACGCCATGGTGCGGGAGGCACCTTCCGCCCCACGCCGCGCGCTGCTCCGGCCGTTGCTGCTGCTGCTCGGCCCCCTGGCGCTGATCGCGGGCGGCCTCGCGCTGTACCTCGAAGGCGGGCGGTATGTCTCCACGGACAATGCCTATATCCGCGCGGCCAAGCTTTCCATCACCACGGATATCGCCGGCATCGTCGCGGCGGTCGCGGTGCGGGACAACCAGCGCGTCGAGCGCGACCAGGAGCTGTTCCGGCTGGATGATGAACCCTTCCGCATCGCCCTTGCCGGCGCCGAGGCGGAACTCGGCCAGGTGCGGAACGAGATCGCGACGCTGCAGGCCACTTGGCGCCAGGGCCTCGCGCAGGTGGCGCAGGCGCGCACGGATATCGACTTCACCGCGACGAGCTTCGCCCGCCAGCAGGACCTCGCCCGGCGCGGCGTGGCGGCGCAGGCGACACTGGACCAGGCGCGGCGGGAGATGGAGCAGGCGCGGGACCGCGTGACGGTGGCGCAGCGCCAGGCCGATGGCGCGCTGGCGCAGCTCGGCGGCAGCGCGGACCTGCCGGTGGAGGCGAACCCCCGCTTCCTCGCGGCGCAGGCGCGGCTGGACCGTGCGCGGCGGGACCTGCGGCGCACGGTGGTGGTGGCGCCGATGGCCGGGGTGGTGACGAATGTCGCGGCGTTGCAGCCCGGCCAGTATCTCGCCGCCGCGCAGCCCGGTTTCTCCCTGGTCTCGGCGGAGCAGGTCTGGATCGAGGTCAATCTGAAGGAGACGGACCTGACCTGGCTGCGCGCCGGCAATCCCGCGCGAATCGAGGTCGATACCTATCCCGGCCGGGCCTGGGTGGCGCGGGTGGAAAGCGTCAGCCCCGCCACGGGGGCGGAATTCGCGGTGCTGCCGGCGCAGAACAGCAGCGGCAACTGGGTGAAGGTGGTGCAGCGCATCCCGGTGCGGCTGGAATTGGAACCCGCGGCGGATGCGCCGGTGCTGCGGGCGGGCATGTCCGTCATCGTCTCCATCGATACCGGCCGCAGCCGCAGCCTGGCGGGGCTTGCCGAGGATCTGCGCCGCCTGGTGGGGCTGTAGGGGCGTGCAGCCCGGGGCCGGCGGGGCGGGGCAGGGCGCGAACAGCAATCGCGGCATCCTGACGGCCTGCGTCATGCTGGCGACGATCATGCAGGCGCTGGACACCACCATCGCCAATGTCGCCACGCCCTACATGCAGGGCAGCCTGTCCGCGACGCAGGACCAGGTGAACTGGGTGCTGACCTCCTACATCGTGGCCTCCGCCATCATGATGCCGGTGACCGGCTTCCTCGCCGGGCGGTTCGGGCGGAAGCGGCTGTTCCTGGTGACGGTGGCGGGCTTCACCGCCGCGTCCGTGCTGTGCGGGGCGGCGCAGACGCTGGAACAGATGGTGCTGTTCCGCCTGTTGCAGGGCGTGTTCGGCGCGCCCCTGGTGCCGATGTCCCAATCCGTGCTGCTCGACAGCTATCCCCGGGAAAAGCACGGCTCTGCCATGGCGCTGTGGGGCATGGGGGTGATGGTGGGGCCCATCCTCGGCCCGACCCTCGGGGGGTGGCTGACGGAAGCCTATGGCTGGCGTTGGGTGTTCTACATCAACCTGCCCGTCGGCGTGCTGACCTTCATCGGTCTGTCCGCCGTGCTGACGGAATCGAAGCGCCAGGCGAGGCGGTTCGACTGGCTCGGCTTCCTGGCGCTGTCGCTCGGCATCGGGGCGTTGCAGATGCTGCTCGACCGTGGGGAGTTGCTGGGCTGGTTCGATTCGGCGGAGGTGATGCTGGAAGCGGCTCTGGCGCTGCTGGGCTTCTACGTCTTCATCGTCCACAGCCTGACCCACCCGGCGCCCTTCATCGACATCAACCTGTTCAGGGACCGCAACTTCACGGTCGGGCTGATGCTGATCTTCATGGTGGGCGTCATCCTGCTGGCGACGCTGGCGCTGCTGACGCCCTATCTCCAGCACATGATGGGCTATCCCATCGTCACGGCGGGGCTGGTGATGGGGCCGCGCGGGATAGGGACGATGGTGGCGATGGTGATCATCGGGCGCATCGTCGGCCGCGTCGATCCGCGCATCCTGCTGATGATCGGGCTGCTGCTGAGCGCCTGGTCGCTGCATGTCATGGCGGGGTTCACGCCGGATGTCGCGGCCTCCACGCTGGTAATGAACGGGGTGATCCAGGGGCTTGGCCTCGGCTTCATGTTCCTGCCGCTGTCCACCATCACCTTCGCGACATTGCGGCCGGAGTTGCGCACGCAGGGGACGGCGCTGTTCTCGCTGGCGCGCAGCATGGGCTCGGCGATCGGCATCTCCCTGGTGATCTTCATGCTGGCGCGCAACACGCAGGTGGCGCACGCGGAGCTTTCCGCCCTGGTCACGCCGTTCAGCGCGGGGATGGCGGACCCCGCGCTGCGCGCCGGGTGGGATCTGGCGACGGTGGCGGGGCGCCTCGCGCTGAATGCGGAGATCACGCGTCAGGCCACTATCATCGCCTATGCCAATGATTTCCGGCTGATGACGTGGGTGGCGCTGCTGGCGATGCCGATGGTGTTCCTGCTGCGCCGGGCGCGGCCGCGGTAGGTCAACTGCGCTTGCGCAGCATCGCCAGCCCGACCAGCAGCGGGGCGAGGGAGCAGAAGGCGAAGCCTGCGGCGTGGCCGCCCGTCAGCGACAGCAGCCCGGCATAGACCAGCGGCATCAGCAGCGCACCGAGCTGGCCGAAGGACAGCACGCCGCCGGTTGCCGCGCCGCGCATGCCCTCCGGCGCCAGCCGCGCGGTTTCCGCCAGCAGCACCCCGTGCCAGGACATGGCGGTGAGGGAAACGCCGGTGGCGGCCGCGCCGATCAGGATCAGCGGTGTGCCGGCGCCGCAAAGCGCCAGCAGGCCGCCAGAGGCCGCCATGCCGAAGGCCAGGCCGCGCATCACGGCGGCCGGCGTCGCATGGCTGCCGGCAAGCCAGCCCCACAGGATGCGCGCCGGCACCGCGACCACCATGGCGAAGGAGAACATCGCCCCCGCCGCCGCCAGGCTG
>CANJXD010000441.1 GCA_947478535.1 Acetobacteraceae bacterium | reverse complement strand
GTGGCGGCAGGGCCAGAGCCGAAAACTCCGGCTGCACCCTCCTGCAACTGCGCCTTCCAGGCGACTATCTGCGCCGGGTGCACGTCAAACAGCTTGGCCAACTCCGCCAGCGTCTTCTCGCCCTTGATGGCGGCCAACGCCACCTTCGCCTTGAAGCCGGGGCTGTGCGTCCGGCGCGTTCGCTTCGTCATGCTCTCTCCTGATCCGCGACAAAATCGCCGCTGTCAGGCAAGAAATCCAGTTATCGGGCTGTCCGAATTTCCCAGGCCACCTCTGACCATGACGCGCTGGCGCCACTGCTCGACGCGGTCACCGCCAACACCAAGGCCACGCCGACCGAGGTCTCGGCCGACAGCGGCTACTGCTCAGAGGCCAACCTGGCTGATCTCAAGAGGCGCGGGATCCGCGGCTACGTCGCCACCGGCCGCGCCAAGCGTCCCGACGAGGGCGAGGAGCAGCGCCGAGGGCCGTTGGTCTCGGCGATGCGCCAGCGGCTCAGGCGCGCCGGCCGGCGCAGCCGATACCGATTACGCAAGAAGGTCGTCGAACCCGTCTTCGGGCAGATCAAGGGAGCACGAGGGTTCCGGCAATTCCTACTCCGCGGCATCGAGAAGGTGAAACACGAATGGGCGCTGGTCTGCACAGCCCACAACCTCACCAAGCTCGCCAGGGCAGCGGCAGCCTGACGCAAAGCGACCGCCCGCCTACGATGTGCGCCGCTCGCTCGCCAGCCGCGTCAGCCCGAAATGCGGTTACCAGGACGGGCTCCTAGCCGTCCGGAGCGGCCCGCCCGACGGGAGCGGTCAGCCGGTCGCCTTCAGGCGTCAGCCGCTGATCCAGCGATTCCACCGATCGAGCGCCGTGGCGCGGTTTGCTTCCACCCAGTCGCCGTCGATCATCGCCATCTGGGCAAGCTGCTGTTCGCCGGAGACGAGTTCGTGCTTTTCCGTCTGAGAGAGCAGCGCCAACCCGGCCCGATTGGTGGTCGCATATCCCATTTCTCGCGCGAACCCGGCATGAGCCTCAGGGTTGCCCATGTAGAAGTCGAGGAAGGCACGCGCAGCGTTCGGGTGCGGAGCGCCGCGCAGGATTGCCCAGGACCCGAAGTCGGCCGCTGCCTGGTTGTAGGTCCAGTCGAGGTTCACGCCCGACCGCTTCGCGGCATAGGCCGTGCCGCTCCACATCGGGGACAACTGTATTTCGCCGGAGCGCATCATCTGCTGTGACTGTGCGCCCGTGCGCCACCAGGTCGCGATATGCGGCTTGATTTCATCCAGCTTGCGGAAGGCGCGGTCCAGGTCCAGCGGAAACAGCTTGTCGGCCGGCACGCCATCGGCCATGAGGGCGAAGACCAGAGAATTGTTCCAAGGATTCCCGTAGTTCGGGAGAGCGCGGCGCGCTGGGAAGTCCCTCAGGTTCCAGAAATCTGCCCAGGTCTGCGGTTTGCGGCCTGGGAATGCATCGGGGTTCCATGCCAGGACCACGCCGCCGGTGAGGTATTGCACGCCATATCGCCCGCAGATCCCCGGCAGCCCCTGTGCGGCCACCGCCGGCAAGTCGCTGCAGTTGCCAAGGTCGGTCAGCCACTGCGACAGACGCCGCAATTCGTAGAACTGCGGGGAGATGATGTCCCACTCGACATTGTTGGCGGCATGCATCGCCGCCGTCTTGGTGATCATGTCACCGTAGGATGCCGCCACGGGGATCACGCGCGTGCCTGTTGCACGCGTGAAAGGATCGAAGAAGAAGCGCTTCAGCGCCTGCTCGAACTGTCCGCCGGTGGTGCGCACTACAAGCGTGCTTTCCAGCCTGCCCTGTGCGAGCGCCCGTGGCCCAGCCAAACACGTTGCACTTAGCGCCGTTCCGGCCAGGATGATGTCGCGCCGCCCCATTGTCGTCATTGCCGCTGTTCCTCCTCTGGGTTCGCCAAGGGCCGATCCTCAATCCCATCGGCCGGAAAGGATGCGCTCGAGCCTGTCGCGAAGCACGTAGCTTCGGCCCACGATCGGCAGGAACCACGGCCTGCCGTCATAGGCGGCGTAAGTGGGCAGTGGCAGCCCGTCGAAACCACAGGGCCGGTTCTGTCGCCCGGCAATCTTGAGCCCCATCTGGCGCCCGAGCCATGACATCCGGACGACGCCGCTGCTGTTGCAGCCCACCACGAAGTGCAGCCCGTTCTCGCTTCCGAGATGCGGGACGCCATCGAAGGTGAAGGCGATGCGTCCTTTCCAAGCGTGGGACACGCGGATGCCGCGCAACTGCGGCCAGACCCGGCAGAGATGACCGTGCAGGATGGCGCCTGCCTCCCGTTCGTCGCCATCGTGCCACTTCGCGCGCGCAGCGAAGATGATCCGTCGGCCGTCAGGAGAAAGGCGGAAGGCGTAGATCGCGCGCTTGGTGTCGCCGCCCGTGCGGTTGGTGGGCATGCACTCCCGCGCAAGGTCTTCGGGCATCTCCTCGGTGGCCATCATATATGCTGTCACCGGTACCAGGCCCCGGCGGAACTGTGGGGTCAGCGGACCCGTATAGGCATTCGTGGCCACCACGACCTGCGCTGCATCGACACTGCCGCGCGTGGTTCGCAGGCGGTAGCCGCCGGCCATGCGCTCGATCTGCTCCACGCCGGCGCGACCTCGAATCAGCACGCCGGCGCGTTCCGCCATGCGGCGGAATTCGCGATGGAGTTTCGCCGGATTCAGCGAAGCGGCTTCCTCCGTCACCGTGCCGCCGAAGTAGAAGTCGCTGCCGATCTCCCGCCGTTGCTGTTCCGGGGGGATGGCGTGGATCGTCATGCCGAGCGACTGGCGCTGTTCCTCAGCGCGTTTCAGCATGGCGTCATAGGCGCTGCGGCTATGGGCGCCGAGGAAACGCCCACGGCGCACGTAGTCGACGTCCAGCTTCTCGGCCTCGATGAGGTTGCGGAACCAGTCCCAGGCAAGAACCGCGTCGCCCTTGATGACGGCTGCCCGTTCGGGGCCAACCTGCTCTGCCAGTTTAGGTGGCAGCTTCCCGACGCCGCCGACATGGCCATGGTTGCGCGTGCTGGCGCCGTGGCCGGGATCGCCGGCTTCGAGCACGACTGTGGAAACCCCATTCTCGGCCAGCGCCAGGGCGGCCATCAGCCCGCAGTAGCCTGCGCCGATCACTGCCACATCGACACGCGTGGGCAGATCCTCGCTCGCCGGCTCCGGCGGCGCGATGTCCCACCAGTACGGCTTCGCCTGCCAGTCAGGCGTCAGCACGCCCGATGCGTCACGCATGGACGAGTCGGTCGGCTACGCTGCCGTGCAGCACGCCGAGTTCGGTGAACAGCCGGCGCAGCGCAATCAGGTCGTCGCCGACAAGGGGGTGCGCAGGTAGGCGGGGTATGCCCGCCGGCAATCCCAGCATGCCGAGCAGCGCCTTCAAGGCTGCCGGGGGCGTGCCGGTTTCCAGCAGGGAGGTATAGGCGCGTCCTATCTTCACGTGCAGGGCGCGCGCCTCCGCCGTCCAGGGCCCGCGTGCCAGTTCCACGATGCGTGCGGACTGGCTGCCGAACAGGTCGACGCCGGTCGATAGGACGCCCTTCGCACCAAGCGCCAGGCCCGGCATCAGCAGGTAGCCGCATCCCATGAAGATGCTGATGCGATCACTGAACCGCGCGATGCCGTTGGAGATGTCGAGGAAATGGCGCGACGACTCCTTGATCCCGACGAGGTCGACCTCGTCGATCAGTTGCGCCAGCGTGTCGCCTTCGACTGCCACGCCGAAATGGCGCGGGTTGTTGTAGGCGATGATCGGCAGCGGCACGGCCCGATGGATCTGCCGGTAACGTCCGACGACTTCAGCCCGCGTGGCCGTGCCGACATAGGGTGTCGGGCTGATCAGGGTGGCGTCCACGCCTGCTTCGGCGGCGACTTCCACCATCGCGACGGTATCGGAAACGGTGAAGGCATGCGTGCCCATGGCGCCCATGATGACCGGCACACGCCCAGCAGCGACCCGCACCGCGATATCCGCCATTGCCTTGCGCTCCGAAAGGCTCAGCAGCGATGCCTCGCCATTGTCGGCGGCGATGGCGAGGCCCGCCGAGCCCTGCGAGATGTGCCATTCCAGGATGCGCGCGAAGCCCGCGGGATCCAGCGATCCATCCTCGGTGAACGGCGTGACGGTGACGGAGAACAAACCCTCAAAGCGGCCCTGGCCTGGCATTCGGGACTCCTCAACGAAAACACCCGTGGCGGCTGGCGCGTGGCTGTCAACCACTGCCATGTTGCTTATAGTATGTCGTCTTTGTCCACCTGCATGGGAATCCTGATGGCGTCTGTCCGCGACGTGGTGGTCATCGGTGCCGGCATCGTCGGCATGTCGTCGGCACGCTGGCTGCAACGCGATGGATGGCGCGTGACGTTGATGGATCCGGACGCCCCGGGGCAGGGTGCCTCGTCAGGCAATGCGGGATGCCTCAGCCCATCGTCCATCCTGCCATTGGCGGCGCCAGGCATGCTGCGCCAGGTTCCCGGCTGGCTGCTGGCCGAAAACGGGCCCCTCGCGTTGCGCTGGAGTCACCTTCCAAGGATGCTCCCCTGGCTGCTGCGCTTCCTGCGGGCCGGCAGGCCGGAGGCCTTCGGCAGGCATGCCGCCGTGCTTTCGCGCCTGCTCTCTCCGATGCGGGACAGCTTCAGCACGCTCGTCGAGGGCACCGACGCCGCGGATCTGCTGCGCTGGAATGGCTCGCTAGTCGTCTACCGAACCAGTCAGGCCTGGGCCGAAGGGCGGGGTGGCTGGGCGCTGCGGCGGCAGCATGGCATCGCCTGGCAGGAACTTTCGGGTGGCGAGTTGCGGGAGATAGACCCGGGCCTGGCGCCTGGCCTGCACCGCGGCGTGCTGTTGCATGGCAACGGCCATGTGCTTGACCCACAGGCGCTGGTGGAGCTTCTGGCCGCGGCTTTCCAACGCGATGGCGGCGTCATGCTGCGCGACGCGG
>CANJXD010000440.1 GCA_947478535.1 Acetobacteraceae bacterium | reverse complement strand
CTCCCACGACATGGTGCTGGATTTGAAGCTCGCCTGCCTGCTGGGCAAGGTGCGGCAGCACCGCGTCGATGCGCCGGATGCGGAACGCGCGCTGATCTGCGCGACGCATGGCGCGGCGCGGGCGCTGGGCCGGCTGGACCTCGGCCATTTGATGCCGGGCGCGCGGGGCGACGTGACGGTGGTGGCGCTGGACAGCGTGTTCAGCGCGCCGGTCTTCGACCCCGTTCGTGCGCTCGTCTACTACGCCGGCGCCGCCGATATCCGCCACACGCTGGTGGAAGGGCGCTGCGTGGTGCGGGACGGCGCCATCCCCGGTGTCGATCTCGCCGCCCTGCGTCGCACCGTCACCACGGCCTGCGAGAAGCTGTGGCACCTCGCGGCCGATCGCGGCGTGCTGCCCTGCGGCTGCCACTACCCGCCGGGATCGGCGCACTGAGCCTCAGGCGAAGGCCGGCGGGCGCGGCGGGCCGTCCGGCCACAGCGCCGCTTCCAACTCCGCCGCCAGGCCGATGACCACGCTGTCGGTCCCGTAGCCGCCCGCCAGTTGCAGCCCGGCGGGCAGCCCCTCGGCGGAAAGCGGCCCCGGCAGCGCCACTGCCGGCAGCCCCAGCAGATTGACGAAGACGGAAAAGACCCCGCCGGCGCGCGGCCCCGCCGGCTGGCCGTCGATGGTCGCGGGGAAGGGGGTGCCGAGCGGCCAGGGCAGCGTCGCCGAGGCCGGCGACAGGACCGCGTCGAACTCCCGGAACGCGATGGCCGCCTTCGCCCTCAGCGCGGCGATGCGGTCCAGCGCGTCCAGGTAATCGGTCGCCGACTGCGCCAGACCGGCCTCGGCAAGGCCGCGGATGATCGGCGTAACCCGCGCCGCCCAGTCCGCGTGCCCACGGACCACGCGCGCCACGCCCGCCGCGCAGACGATGGCGAATAGCCGGTTCATCTCCTCCGGGTCCCAGGGTGCCGCGCCGGTCTCCACGGCATGGCCGAGCCGGGAAAGCGCGCCGCCCGCCGCCTCCGCCGCCTGCCGTTCCGCCGCGTCGCAGGGATGGCCGGGGATGGCCGGGATCAGCAGGATGCGGCGCCGCGCCGTGCCGGCCTCGGCCAGCGGCGGCAGGCCCTGGGACGAACGGTCACGCGGATCGGGCCCGGCGATCACTCGCAGCAGCAGCAGCGCATCGGCGACCGTGCGGGCCAGCGGGCCGATGACCTGGAAATCGGCGGCGAGGGGCGGGAAGGCGGAATCCTCCACGCCCGGCAGCCGCGCCACCCGCCCGGTGGAGGAGCGGATTCCGACTAGGCCGCAATAGCAGGCCGGCCGCCTGATGGACCCCGCCGCATCGGTCACCAGCGCCAGCGGGCCAGCCCCTGCCGCCACTGCGGCCGCGCCACCGCCCGACGACCCACCCGGCGTGCGGCCGAGGTCCCAGGGATTGCGCGTGGCGCCGAAGATCGCGTTGTCCGTGATCCCCGCCATGGCGAGTTCGGGCGTATTGGTCTTGGCCCAGATCACCGCCCCGGCGGCACGCAGCCGCGCCACCGCGATCTCATCCTCCGCCGGCACATGATCGGCAAACAGCCGGGACCCCCAGGTGGCCCGCAGCCCGCCGACCGGGATGTTGTCCTTGACCGTCACGGGCACGCCATCGAGCGGCGAAAGCGGTTGTCCCGCCTTCCATCGCAGCGCCGAGGCGGTGGCGTCGGCCTCGGCCCGCCGAGCATCCACCAGCACCGTGGCGTTGAGTTGTGGATTGACCTCCCCGTGTCGCGCCAGGATGGAGGCGAGGGCAGAAGGCGGGTCCAGAGTGCCTTCAGTGAAGGCAGCCGATAGCGCCATCGCCGACAGCCGCCAGGGTTCCCCCTGCTTCACCCCTGCCATACCCGTCCCTTCCATCGGCCTCATCGTCCCTCAGGCAGCGGCGGCCATTGCCCAGCGCATCAGGACGCGGCACCCAGCGGCGAAATCCTCGATCCGCATGGCCTCGTCCGGATTATGGCTGCCGTTCTGGCTGCGTACAAACAGCATCCCCGCCGGGATGCCGGCCGCCGCGAAGCTCTGCGCATCATGCCCGCCGCCGCTCGGCATCCGGCGATAAGGCACGGCGACGTCCTCGGCCGCGCGGGCCAGGGCATCCACCAGCGCCGGGTCCATCGGGACCGGCAGGCGCCCCTGCTCCGGCCCGAGGTCGAAGCGCACGCCACGCCGCGCCTCGATCTCCGCCACCAGCGCGTGCAGTTCCTCGTAGAACCGATCGAGCGCCACCTGCTGCCCGCTGCGGACATCGAGCTTGAAGAACAACTCCCCCGGCACCTTGCCGAAGCCGGCCCGTGGCCCGGTTTCGAACACGCAAAAGGTCACCACGAGTTCGAGGCCTTCGTCCTCCTCCAGCCGGATCCACGCATGTTCCAGCCGGTGCGCCAGTTCCGCCGCCGCCAGCACCGCGTCGCGGCGATGCCGGCGCGGCGTGGCGCCGGAGTGGTTGTATTCGCCGATCACGCGCGCGAAGCGGTGGCGGCGGTTGCCCGGCAGGCCGAACACGACGCCGACCGGGCAATCCGCTTCCTCCAGGTCCCGCGCCTGTTCGATATGCAGCTCAACATAGGCAGCGACGTTGTCGGGCCCCAATTCGCGCTGCCCCGCGCGGCACCAATCGGGGTCGAAGCCGGATTGGCGCATGGCCTGTTCCAGGGTGACGCTGCCATCCATCCGCGGGGTCGCCAGCGCTTCCGGCTCCATCAGCCCGAGCGCCGCGCGGCTGCCCGGGAAGGGCGTCGGAAACCAGGCGCCCCCTTCCTCGGACCGGATGGCCATGACCTCGATCGTACGGCGCGGGGTGATGCCGGCCTGGCGCAGCCCCACCGCCACGGCAAGCCCGGCCAGCACGCCTGCCGTACCATCGTAGTCGCCGCCCTGCTCCACGGAATCGAGATGGCTGCCGATGACGATGCGCTTCGCCGCGAGGTCGCTGCCCGGCAGGGTCAGGTAAAGATTGCCGGCGGGATCGACGCGGCTGGCAAGCCCTGCCTGCTCGGCGGCTTCGCGCACGATGTCATGCGCGGTCTGCTCGCCGGGGCCATAGCCTTCGCGCGTCACGCCGCCGCGCGGGTCCCGCGTCGCGTCATGGATGCAAGTGAACAGCGCCGCGGCGAGGGCGACATCCGGCGCCGGTTGGTTGGAGCGCATGGCCGAGCCTCAATCCAGCTTCGCGCCGGAGGCCTGCACGATGTTCTGCCAGCGCGGCGTATCGTCGCGGATCAGCCGCGCCATGGCCTCCGGCGACTCGCTCACCACGGCGCGGAAACCGAGCGGACGCAGCCGTTCCGGCAGGTCGGTCTGCGTGGCGGCGATGCGGATGGCTTCCGCGAGGCGCGCGATCACCGGCGCCGGCGTGCCGGCCGGGGCCATCACGGCGTTCCAGGTATCCACGTCCAGCTCGCCAAGCCCGAGGTCGGCGAATTCCGCCATGCCCGGCACATCGGGAACGAAGAACTGGCGGGACTTTGTGCTGACGGCGAGCGCCTTCACAGCGCCGCGTTCCAGCAGCGGCATCAGCGCAGGTGGGCTGTCGAACATCATGTCGATACGCCCCGCCACGAGGTCGTTGATCGCCGGGCCGCCACCACGATAGGGCACATGCAGGATCCTGACCCTGGCCGCCTGATTCACGGCGGCGATGGTGAGGTGGCTCGACGTGCCGACGCCCGAGGACGCCATGCTCACCTCATCCGGGTGTGCCCTTGCCCAGGCGATGAGAGCGCGGAAATCAGTCCAGCCCCGGCGAGCCGCGGTCTCAGCATTGACTACGCAGAGCCGTGCGCCGTCCGTGATCTGCGTGATGGGCGCCAGCTCGGTCTTCGGGTTGAAGGGCATGCGGGCGTAGAGGAACTCCGCAGCGCAGAGGACGGCAACGCCGACGATACCGATTGTGGTGCCGTCGGGCGGAGCCTTGGCGATGGCGTCGCTGCCGATGATCCCGCCGGCTCCGCTGCGGTTCTCGATGACGACGGATTGGCCCAGCACCGGCGCCAGGCGGTCCGCGAGCAGCCGGCCAAGGATGTCGATGGCGCCGCCGGGTGGAAAGGGCACAATGAGGCGCAATGGACGCCCGCCCGCGATGGGTTGCGCAATGGCTCCTGCAGCCATGGCACTCGCCAAGCCGGTGCCTGCCAGGAATGTCCGGCGCCCCTGCTTCCCGATCATCGGACGATCATCTCCCGCCTGCGTCTTCGGTAAACGCTACAGGTCGGCAGGAGTGATGCCAACCAATCCGCATCAACGGCTTGCCCTGCCTAGCTCCGGTTTCTGGCGCAACGGTGAAGCCATGGGCCTGACCCCTGACCGAATCCCATCGCCGGTCTCAATCATCACCGGCAGCCAGTTCCTCGAACACGACAAAGCAGAAAAAGCTGCCGGATGGTCTAGCCGATAACGCGGCCTGGAAGGGCCGTCTTTGTCTTGGCCGACGTGTGACGACGCGCCGGCGCTTCTCCTCCATCTCGTCGATCGCGCTGAAGATGGACGCTTCCAAGAGAGGTGGCGCGGTTTCTCGCTACAGCGTTTCGGTGCCGTTAAGTGGATCGCCTGCCGGTTGATACGCACGTTTTGCCGATGCCGTGGCGTCACCTAGGGCGGGCGTAGCCCGACCGAAGTAAGGCCACAGAAGTTTGGTCGCCTCGATCCGGAAGCGCTGCTCAGGGGTCAATTCCGTATAAATATTTAAAGCTCCCTGCGCCATGGCTGCGCTGGCCTCTTGTCGTCCTTCCGTCGTGGTGAGATCGTAGCGCCCTGGGCTCTTCGCTGCATATTTTTGTAGATTGGATTCGTTGTTGTTCACCACCAATCTACTAAAGCCATCAATAGACCTGTTGCGGAAGTTGCCCCCCGCCCTCGCGCATTCCCGCGGAAAACTGGGATTCCCCGACCACGGGGCGGTATGATTCATAGGACTCCTTCGTCGCGAAGGAGCCTCCGCCGTGTCCTCCCCGTTCTCCGCCGCCCGGCTG
>CANJXD010000439.1 GCA_947478535.1 Acetobacteraceae bacterium | reverse complement strand
CCTTCGACAAGCGCCCGGAACTCGGCATCCTGCGGCTCCGCAAGGACCTCGGCCTGTTCGCGAACCTCCGCCCCGCGGTGGTGCTGGACCCGCTGGCCGATGCCTCCGCGCTGCGGCCGGAACTGGTGCGCGGGCTCGATATCATGATCGTGCGGGAGACCACGGGCGGCATCTATTTCGGGGAACCCCGCGGCATCCATGTGAACGCCGAGGGCAGGCGCGTGGGCATCGACACGGAAATCTATTCCGAGGACGAGATCGCCCGCGTCGCCCGCGTCGCCTTCGACATCGCCCGCAAGCGCAGCCGCAAGGTGACCAGCGTCGACAAGGCCAATGTCATGCAGTCCGGCCGCCTGTGGCGCGCCGTGGTGGGGGAGGTGGGCGCCGCCGAATTCCCGGATATCGAGCTGCAGCACATGTATGCCGACAATTGCGCGATGCAGTTGGCCAGCCGCCCGAAGCAGTTCGACGTCATCCTCGGCGGCAACCTGTTCGGCGACGTGCTGTCGGACCTGGCGGCGGCGCTGACGGGTTCGCTCGGCATGCTGCCTTCGGCGACGCTGGGCGCGGAGCAGCCTTCCGGCAAGCGGCATGCGCTGTATGAGCCGATCCATGGCTCGGCGCCCGATATCGCGGGCAAGGGCATCGCCAATCCTTCCGCGCAGATCCTGTCCTTCGCCATGCTGCTGCGACTGTCCTTCGGGATGGATGAGGATGCGAAGCTGATCGAGACGGCGGTGGAAAAGGTGCTCGCCGGTGGGCTCCGCACGGCCGATATCATGGCGCCTGGCATGGCCCGCGTCGGCACCACGGTAATGGGCGAGGCGGTGCTGCGGGAACTGGAGAAGCTCTCGGCATAAAACTGTGGACAAGAGGGGGGGAGGGGTTGCGTGCCCCCCACCCCCCCGCTAAATCGCGCCTACCGATGCGGACCCGTAGCTCAATTGGATAGAGCACCAGACTACGGATCTGGGGGTTAGGAGTTCGAATCTCTTCGGGTCCGCCATCGGTCTAAGTATTCTGCGGGTTTGGAGGCGCTGACCAGCCTCAACCCCCAGCGCCACCCCCACCAAGTCAGTCGGTACCCGGTTCCGGATGCATCGGCAGCCCCGCCTGCTGCATTTCCTGGAGCGCCGAAAGCATCCAGGAAGATGCGCCGCTCGTCGGCACTTGGGGCACGGGTTTGCTCTCGGAGGGCGGCGGCTCCTTCTGCGCCGGCATTCCGAACCGGCTCCAGTCCTGGAGTTCCGACGGCAGGTCCGCCTCCTGCTCCGCCCCGATCTCCGGCACCGGATCGCCGAACGCCAGAGAGAGATAGCTCTCCCGCGTTACCGGTATCCTGTACTCCCGCAGCAACTCCAGCACTGGGTCTGTCCCAGTCCGGGGCGCGGATGGTCCGCCTTCCGTCATCAGCCCGTCTCCTCTGACTGCGCCGACGCTATCACGGCCTAGTGCCGCTTGGGGCGGACATAATCGCCCCAGGTCAGCACCGTGACCGGGGCACCCGGCGGGGCGCCGTACGCCTTCCGCATTTCGTCGGCCGCTTCCTCGGGGGTCTGGTGGTAGTCGGCGAAGGCGCAGATGGCCGTCGCCTGGAGGGATCGCTCCGCCCGCTCCACCCGCTTCATCAGATCACGCGCCGCCATCTTTCCCGCTCCTTCGCTCCATGGCCTGTTCCAACTGCGCCAGGCGCTCGGCAAGTTCCACCGTCTCCACCGCGCGCCGGTGTGCTTCCACGATGGCGGCCACCGCCTGCCCTTCCTCGGGTGAGAGGTGCCCGCTTGCCACCGCTGCCGCCACCGCGCCGGTCGCCTGCGCGCCATCCGCAGCCGTCACCAGGGGCGGCAGGTCGAATTGCACCGGGCGGCCCTTCCGCTCCGGCCAGAGGCGCCGCAGCAGGATATCCGCGGCGCGCATGTCGCCACCCCGCGCGGCATCCAACACGGCCCGCATCACGTCTTCCGCGCCTTCCTCGCCGATGTGGTCCAGCGCCACCAGCGCGGCATGCCGGGATCCACGCGGCCGGCCCGGGTTGCCCGACCTGAACCGGCCCCGGTCGTCACGCTGGCCCCGATCGCCGGCCGTTGTTTCGGACTGTCGCTCGTCACTGCTCATGGTGCACCACCGCAGAGGGTTGGCATGGGGGTTGCTGCCTGCATCCACCACCCGACCCGCACGAAACCAGGGGAACCGGCGGAGGTCTCGTCCGCCTTCCTGCCCTCGCCCAGGGGTGCTTTGCGCCGCGCGTCAGCAGGCGCGAAAGCACCTAGGGGTGTGGGGGGACACCTTCCGCAACCTTCCGCAAGGTTCCGCGGCAGAAAACCGGGGGTTACAGCGCGAGGTTCCGCAGGTTCCGCGAACACGTTCCGCAAGGTTCCGCAAAGCAATATCAATGACTTGCAAGCAAGGTTCCGCAAGCGCCGGAGGCTCATTGATCGGGCCTCCGCACCACCCGAAGGCCGCGCGTCGAGGCGCGCTTGTTAAATTCCTCAAAGCTTAGGCACTTGTTCATCAGCCAATCGCTGAGTAGGGCTTTCGTACGCGCTTCCGGGATGCCGAGATGGCGCTTTGCCCATACCGGGAAGTAGCGCCCGCCGCTGCGGGTCTCGGCGCGGTAGGACCATGCGCGGCCATCGGTCCAGGCGGCCTCCAGTTCATCGAACATGGCGCTGATGGCCTGCCACGTTGCCTCATCGGTGCGGAGGCTGCCGGAGGCGGGCACGAACGCCCCAGCGCGCCAGACAACCTCCAGGCGGGCGTCTGCGGGCGCGTAGTTTGCCTTCATGCGGGTGAGCACGCGGCGGTCAGTGGCGGCGCCCGCGTCCTCATCGGTCGGGCGGGTGAAGTAGAGGCGGGAGCGGACGGTATTGCTCCATGCGGTGCTGCCGCCGGTGCCGGCGCCAGAGGTCATGCCGGATTGGCTGGGGTGGGCGAGTAGCAGCACCGCGCAGTCATGGTCCCGTGCCAGCCGGGAAAGGCATGCGCCAATGAAGCGCCGCACCTGCGGCCGCACGTTCTCATTGCCACCGAACAGGTCCGCCGCGGTGTCCAGCACCAGCAGCGCCGGCCGCACCTGTTGCACCGTGGTTTCCAGGTCAGCAAAGAACGGGGTCAACACGCCGATGTCGGTCTGCGTGAAGTCCATCAGGCAATTGTCTTCGCCGAGACGGGACAGCAGGCGCACGCCGGAGAGCTCGTCCGGTGACACGCCAAGCGCGGCATTGATGCTCTCCTGCCGCCGCTGCAATTCGTCCCGTTCATCCTCGCAGAAGACGCCGAGCGCGCGGCCGGCGATCACGCCCAGGCCGAGCCAGGGAAGGCCGAGCGCAGCGCAGGTCAGCAGTTGCTGGGCGATGAGGCTCTTTCCCGTGCCGCCGTCGCTATACAGTGCCGTGACGGCCCCGCGGGGCACCCAATCGGGCACTACCCAACGGCGCGGCGGCGCCGGGTCGGTCCATGCCCGCGGGTCAAGCAGCGGGAGCGCCCTCGGCGGCCTGGCGCGCGATGCGGAGGCGCTGGCGGGCGGCATTTGCCGCATTACCACGCCCGCATGCATCATCGCCGCCTCGGGGCTCGCGATGCCGTCCATCATGCCGCGTGTTCCCGGATCATGTCGTTGAAGTCGCCGGCCGGCGGCGTATAGATGCGCGCCCCTCGCCCGGCTTCGGTCCACCGTGCTGCGCAGGCATGGGCGGCGTTGATGCCGGCCCCGTCCGTGTCGGCGAAGATCGTCAATGCACCGATGCCCGGCAGCACCGGAAACCGGCGGATCGCGCCCGCGCTGGTGGCAGCCCATACCGGCCGCCAGTCGAAACCCTGCATTACGGCCAAGCTGGTTTCGATGCCCTCGGCGATGCCCAGCCCCATCGTCACCTCCGCATCCTCCACCAGCCGGATGCAGCCGACGCGGCCAAGCATGATCTTGCACGAGGGGCCGTCCGCTTTTTCGACGCCGCCCGGGCGCAGATAGGTGACGTGCGTGCCGGTCCACTCGTTGGTGGCGGGGTCGGTCATCTCGGCGACCATCGCCGGGCCGTGCGGGCCGTTCGCCCGGTTGCGCCAGGCGCGCGGATGAAAGCGCAACACGCCCCGCGCATCGGGTAGCGCTAGGCCGCGCGACGCGAGATAGACAGGCACAAGACTGCCCGGAGTATCGGCCGGCATCGCCTCGCCCCACATGCTCCAGGCGAGGTCGAGAGACGCGGGCGGGGATGCCTCGCGCGGCGCCTCCGGCGGGGCTACAGCGGGCGCAGCCGCCGGGCGGTAGTCGTTTGCTGCATCCTCGCCGAGCCACACCAGCGCCCAGCGGAACGCCTCCGCCATGGGGCATCGCCGAAGGTGCGCGACCAGCCCCAGCGGATCGCCGCCACATCCTGCTTCGTGGTCGCTCCACATGCCGCGCTTGGCGCCTGCCACCATCACGGAAAGGCTGCCGCGCCGGCCATAGCGCCATTCGTCCCGGCCTCTGCTTGCCGGGTCGCCGGCCAGGTCGCGGGCGAGGTCGCCCATGCGCGCGGCGAGCATGGTGTTGACGGTCGCGATGGACGGGGCGCCACTCATGGCAGCGCCTCGCGCTGCAAGCGCTCGACAATCGACACCACCCGATCCGACGCCTTCGGGGCGATGGTCCCGCGCGCGGTGAGCAACTGGCAGAGGAAAGTGCGCTGTGGCGGCGCCAGCGTCTCCGCGTGCCAGGTCAGCAGCCATCGGCACCAGTACCGCGTCTTGCTGCTGGTGGGGTTCGGGAGAGGCGCCAGCGGAGGCGCATTTGACCAGGGCTGGAATACCTCGGGGATGCCGGGGATGCGGATCATGCGCGATCCAGCCCTTGAGGGCAAAGCCCGCTTGCCCGTCAGGCGAGAGGAACAGCCGCATGCCCGCGTATTCCTGCGGGGTGTACACATGCACAGCCGCGCCGAAATCCGACGATCTCTTCGCCCGGGTGATGGCAGCGGCAAACAGCGAGGCCGCGCGGTCGCTGCCTTGCGCGAGTTCACGGATCTCGG
>CANJXD010000438.1 GCA_947478535.1 Acetobacteraceae bacterium | reverse complement strand
TTCACGCCGATCAGCCAGGTGGTGGTGCTGCCGCAGATTCTTGCCATCCACCCGCAGGTGCCGGCGCGGACGCTCGAAGAGTTCGTCGCCTACGTGAAGGCGCGGCCGGGGCAGCTGTCCTACGGTTCCTCGGGCAACGCGACGGCGGCGCATCTGGCGGCGGCGCTGTTCGTGCAGCGCGCGGGGCTGGATATCCAGCACGTGCCGTATCGCGGCGGCGCGCTGGCGCTGCAGGATGTGATGGGGGGCGCCATCGCCTTCGCCTTCGGCACCGTCTCCTCCTCCGTGCAGCTGGCGCGGGAGGGGCGCATCCGGGCACTGGGCGTGACGACGACGGCGCGCATTTCCTCGATGCCGGAAGTGCCGACGATCGCGGAGCAGGGCTTTCCCGGATATGAGCTGAACGAGTGGAACGGGCTCTACGCGCCGGCGGGCCTCGCGCCCGTGGTGACGGAGCGGCTGCACGCGGCGGCGATGCATGCGCTGGCGGATGCCGGGGTGCGCCAGCGGCTGGATGCGCTGGGGGCCTTCCCCGTCGGGTCCTCGCCGGCCGAATTTGCCCGCTATGTCACGGAACAGCGCGCGCTGATGGCGCGGATCGTGCGGGAAGCACGGATTGAAGTGGGCTGATGCGAGAAGCACGGATCGAAGTGGGTTGACGCGGGCCGGGCGCCCCCCGATCTCGCGCCGCAAGAACACCGGAGAGGCCGCCATGTCATCCATCACCCGCCGCGCCCTATCCGGTGCGGCACTCGCCCTGCCCTTCCTGGGTTCAGCCCAGGCCCAGCCCGCCTGGCCGACGCGCTCCATCCGGCTGATCGTACCCTTCGCGGCCGGTGGGGCGGCGGATAGCGCGGCGCGGGTGCTGACGCCGCGGATGGGGGAGAAGCTCGGCCAGGGCTTCGTGGTGGAAAACCGCACCGGGGCCTCCGGCAGTCTGGGCGGGGCGGAGATCGCGCGCGCCTCGGACGGGCACAGCTTCCTGTGGGATGCCTCCTCCCACCTGGTCAATCCGTCGCTGCTGCGGGGCCTCCCCTTCGACTATGCGACGGCCTTCACGCCCATTTCCCTCGTGGTCACCTTCCCCTCCGCGATGGCGGTGAAGGGCGAATTCGCGGGTCGGAGCCTGGCTGATTTCGTCGCGGCGGCGAAGGCGCGGCCGGGCACGCTGACCGTCGGTACCCAAGGCAACGCGACTGCGGGGCATCTCGGCCTGGTCGCCTTCTCGCGGGTGGCGGGGATCGAGGTGATCCATGTCCCCTATCGCGGCGGCGCGGCGGCGGCGCAGGACTTGGCGAGCGGGGCGATCGACGCTGTCTTCACCACGCTGGTCTCGGCCGGGCCGGTGGTGGATGCGGGGCGGGCGCGCTTCATCGGCGTGGCGACGGGCACGCGGGTGGAAAGCCGCCCGGAGATCCCGACCATCGCCGAACAGGGTTTTCCGCAGTTCGAATCGAATGAATGGGCGGGCTTTTTCGGGCCGGCGAATACGCCGCCCGGCGTGGTGGCGGCGCTGCATGGGGCCTTGGCGGACGCCATCGCGGATCCCGTCCTGCGCCAGCGCCTGGTGCAGATCGGCTGCGTGCCGGTGGCCAGCCGGCCGGATGAATTCGCCCGCTTCGTGACCGAAGGGCGCGCGACGATGGCGACCCTGGTGCGCGAGGCCAATATCCGCGCGGAATAGTGGGCCCGAACGGCAGAAACCACCTCGCCGGCATCCTGCTGATGTCGGTGGCGGTGCTGGGGTTTTCGCTGAACGACGTGCTCGGGAAGTGGCTGATGGCCACCTATTCCGTCGCGCAAGTGCTGGTGCTGCGCTCCATCGCCGCGCTGCTGATCCTGGCGCCGCTGCTGGCGCGCGAGGGGCGCGCCGCACTGGTGCGGCCGCAACGGCCGGGGGTGCAACTGTTCCGCGTCATCGCCGGGACGGGGGAAGTGGCCTGCTTCTACTGGGCGGTGTCGCTGATGCCGCTGGCGGAGACCATGGCCTTCTGGCTCGCGACGCCGATCTTCGTCGCCGTCGCCTCCGCACTGGTGCTGCACGAAAAGCTGGATGCGGCGCGCTTCAGCGCGGTTGTGATCGGCTTCGGCGGCGTGCTGGTGACGCTCGGGGCGGGGCTCGACAATGGCTGGCTCGCCACCGGCGTCGCGATGGCGGGTGTGGTGCTCTACACGGGCTATCTGCTCGCCACGCGCAGCCTGCGCGGCACCTCCGCCCGCGTGCTGGCGACCTACCAGATGCTGGGTGCGCTGGTCTTCGGGCTGCTGCTGGCACCCTTCGCCTGGGTGCCGCTGACGCTGACCGATGGCGTGCTGCTGATGTCGCTCGGCATCGTCGGCGTCGGCGCCCATCTGGCGGTGACGCGCAGCCTGGCGCTGGCCCCGGCGCCGGTGGTGGTGCCGTGGCAATACGCGATGATCCTGTGGGGCATCCTGTTCGGCTGGATCTTCTTCGGCGAGGAGCCAGGCTTGGGCATGCTGGTAGGTGTCGCCATCATCATCGGCGCTGGCTTCTGGCTCACAAGATTGGAGTTACGGGCGGGGCGGGCGTGAAGGTGGGGGACCAGGGCCCCTCGACGAAGACCGCCTCCCCCTCCCCCGGCCAGGGCGGCATGGTGACGGCGACGGCGGCCAGCGCCTGATCCCCGAGGCAGCGGAACTGGAAGCGCGTGCCGACGGGGATGGACAGGCAAAGCCCGGGGGTGAGCGGCGTGACGGTGACCTCCGTCCCGCTGTCCCGCCACATCTCCCCGGCGCCGTCCAGGATGAACCACAGCTCCTCCACCGTCCGGTGGACGACCGCCTTCGAGACATCCCCGGGGTGCAGGCGAAAATGCGCCATGCTGCCGCCGGGACGGGTGAGCAGGAGGCGGACCTCGCTGCCATCGGGGGCGAAGAGATCGGGGGTGGCGGGCAGCATCCGGTTCGCATGGGTCATGCGCCATGCCAGACCATCGGGGCGGCTGACGTCAACCGTGGCGTGATGGCGCCGCCGGCCCCATATCGACGGCGCAGCAGGCGGGAACAACTCATGACAGTGGATCGCTGGGCGCCGCGCCCCGTGCAGGATATCCCCGAGGGGACCGTGCTGTATGACGGTGTCTGCGTGCTGTGCTCGGCTGCCTTTCGTTTCGTCGCGGCACGGGACCCGGCTGCGCGATTCCGCTTCACGGCGATGCAGGACGCCCTGGGCGGGCGGCTGGCGGGGCAGTTGGGGATCAATCCGGCCGACCCCGAGAGCAATGCCGTGGTCATCGATGGCACCGCCTTCATGAAGTCCGACGCGGCGATCCAGGTGCTCTCCCGCCTGCCCCGCTATGGCTGGGCGCGGCACCTGCGCCATATCCCAAAGACCTGGCGGGACTGGGGGTATGACCGGATCGCCCGCAACCGCTATCGCCTGTTCGGACGCACAGAAACCTGCCTCGTCCCGGGCCCGGAACTCCGCCGGCATGTGGCACGGGGGGAGTGACCGGCGGCCTGTTCGAGCGCGCGCTGGGGGAGGTGGCCTTCGCGGCGCTCCCGGCGCCGGTGCGGCGGCTTCACCGGGGTGGCGCCTTCGCCGGGGAAGCCTGGATAGAAGGCGCGGAAGGCTGGATGGGCGCCTCGGTCGCGCGCATCGCCGGGCTTCCCCGCCCAGGTGCCGCCGTGCCCGTGCGGCTGGTCATCGCCGCTGACGTCACCGGAGAGACCTGGATCCGCGATTTCGACACCCACCGCTTCGCCAGCCGCCTGATGCCCTCCGCCCATCCCGGCTGCGTGGTCGAGAAGGTCGGCCCACTTGCCGTGACCTCGGTGGTGGAAGCCAGCACCGAGGGAACGCGCCAGCGCGTCCAGGGCTGGCATTGCCTCGGCATCCCCCTGCCCGGCTGGCTGGCGCCGCGCGCCGCCGCCGTGGAGGGGGTGGATACCGCCGGGCGCTACACCTTCGATGTCGCGCTCACCCTGCCCCTCGGGCTCGGTAGGATCACGCGCTACCGCGGCTGGCTCACCCCGGCGTAGCGCATGAAAAAGGGCGCTTCACGGCGCCCTTCTCCAAAGCTTGCAGGAAGGGAACGGCTTACGCCGCTTCCTCTTCCTCCGCGACCTCTGCGACCGGGCCGCTGTCGAGGCCCTTGGCGGAGACGTCGCGCTCGATCAGCTCGATCACGGCCATGTCAGCGGCATCGCCATAGCGCATGCCAGCCTTCAGGACGCGGGTGTAGCCGCCGGCGCGCGTCTTGTAGCGCTCGGCGATCACGGTGAAGAGCTTCTCCACGATCTTCGGATCGCGGATCTGGGCATAGGCCTGGCGGCGGGCATGCAGGTCACCGCGCTTGCCGAGCGTGACGATGCGCTCGACGTAGGGGCGAAGCTCCTTCGCCTTGGGCAGGGTGGTGGTGATCTGCTCGTGCTTCAGCAGGCTGGTCGCCATGCTGCGAAGCATGGCGAGCCGGTGGGAGGAGGTGACGCCGAGCTTACGGCCCGAAACCCCGTGGCGCATGGTGGTGTGTCCTTGACTCTCGGGGCGCCCTTAGAAGGGCTCCTCCAGCTTCTTCGCGAGGTCCTCGATGTTCTCGGGCGGCCAGCCCGGGACCGTGAGGCCCAGGCCGAGACCCATGGAGGCGAGGACCTCCTTGATCTCATTCAGCGACTTGCGGCCGAAGTTCGGCGTCCGGAGCATTTCCTGCTCCGTCTTCTGCACGAGGTCACCGATGTAGACGATGTTGTCGTTCTTCAGGCAATTCGCCGAGCGGACCGAGAGTTCGAGCTCATCGACCTTGCGCAGCAGGTTGCGGTTGAAGGGCAGATCATCGCGGATTTCTTCCACGACACGCTGGCGCGGCTCCTCGAAGTTGATGAAGAGCTGCAGCTGTTCCTGCAGGATGCGGGCCGCGATGCCGACCGCATCCTCAGGGGAGACGGTGCCATCGGTCTCGACCGTCAGGACGAGCTTGTCATAGTCCGTCTTCTGGCCGACGCGGGTGGGCTGCACCTGATAGGCGACGCGGCGGACCGGGGAGTAGATCGCATCGATC
>CANJXD010000437.1 GCA_947478535.1 Acetobacteraceae bacterium | reverse complement strand
GGCATCACCACCCGCTGGCCGGATGCGCGCCACACCGATGCCTGGCGCCGCTGGGCCGAGAGCACCGCCTGCGACGCCGAGGGCAAGCTCGACCTCTATGGCCTGCAGGCCCTCGCCATGCGCGCCGTCGTCGAAAGCGGCGAATGCTTCATCCGCCTCCTGCCCGCCGACATCACCCCGGCGAACCCCGTCGGTCTGCGGCTGCAGGTGCTGGAGAGTGACCATCTCGACACGGCCCGCAATGGTGTGCTCGACGGCCTGCCGACGATCCAGGGCATTGCGCTGGGCGATGCCGGCGAGCCGGTCGCGTATTGGCTCTACCGCATCCATCCCGGTGCCTCCTGGCTGCTGCCCACCGGGGATCGGCTGACCAGCATCGCAGTGCCCGCCCGGGACGTGCTGCACCTCTATCGCAAGCGCCGCCCGGGCCAGTTGCGGGACGTCTCCTGGCTCGCCCCGGTGCTGACGCGACTGCGCGACCTCGGCGATTACGAGGCCGCGCTGCTGATGAAAGCCAAGATCGAGGCCTGCCTCGCCGCCGTCGTCTCGGAGGATGGCGACGACGCCATGACGGGGCCCGCCACCGGGCTACTGCGCGACGCTCAGGGCCGCACGGTGGAGAGCTTCGAGCCCGGCATGATCCTCTATCGCCGCGGTATGGGATCCGTGGAGGTAGTGAACCCCTCGGGCGGTGGATCGCACGCCGCATTTGCTCGCCGTGCTCTGGAAGCCTCCGCCGTCGGCACTGGCCTGACCTACGACCAGGTCGCTGGCGACCTCACCCAGGCGAACTACTCCTCGCTGCGCGCCGGCAAGATCGAGTTCCGCCGCCTCTGCGAGCAGGTGCAGTACGGCATGCTGATCCCGATGCTGGTGCGGCCCATCGCCGACCGTTTCCACGCGCAGGGCGCGTTGCTTGGCCTCTGGGGCGCCGAGGTGCCGGAGGGCCTGTCCCATGTCCCACCCGCGCACGAGATGATCGACCCGCTCAAGGATACCTCGGCACTGCTTGCCCAGGTCCGCGCCGGTTCGACGCCGACAAGCATCTGCGTCCGGCCGCTTCTGGTGTGGTCGGTGCCATCGTCGACACCACGCACAGCTTCATAACCGGCGGCGCCGAACAACAGGCCCCGGCTGGCGGCGGCCTGGCCGCGATGGTGGTGCGCGTACCGGTCTAGAGCAGGATGCGTTGAGGCGGAATCGCCAAAGACGCTGAATCCTGCGAACAAAAAAACTTGGAGCATGCTGTGTGAGCGAAAGCCAACGCAGCATGCTCTAGCGTCGCGCCAGCACGCGTCCCGGCAGCCCATCGAGAACCCGACCATCACGTGCAATGCGGACCCCGCGCAGCCAGGTCTCAACTGGCCATCCGGTGGTCCGCCAACCATCGAAAGGTGTCCGCCCGGCACGGCTGAGTTGGTCGGCATTGCGGATCTCTCCCGGCCGCGCCGGATCGACCAGGACCAGATCAGCATCAGCGCCCGGCGCCAGTTGGCCCTTGCTGGGCCACAGCCCGAAGCGGCGGGCCGGCGCCTCGCAGCATAGCCGCACCAGATCGGCCCAGTTGATATCGCCCCGCGCCACCGCATCCAGCATCAGCGGCAGCAGCGTCTGCACGCCTGGAAAGCCACCCGGCGCGGCCCAGATATCGGCGATGCCCGGCTGCTTTTCCGCGAGTGTATGCGGCGCGTGATCGGTCGCCACCATGTCCAGCGTCCCGTCGCGCAAGGCGGCCCATAGCGCCGCACGATCCGCGGCCTGACGCAGCGGCGGCAGGATCTTCGCGAAGGGTCCCTGGCGCTGGATCTCCGTCTCATCGAGCAGCAGATAGTGCGGCGTGGTTTCCGCTGTCACATCCTGCCCCGCTTCACGCGCGGTGCGGACAAGTGCCAGGGATTCGCAGCAGGAGACCTGGCGTATATGCAGCGCGGCACCAGCCGACGCCGTCAGCGCCCGCGCGGTGCCCTGCGCCTCGCTGGCCGCGGGGCGGGAGTGGAAGAAATCCAGTGGATCGCCCCCGGGACGGCGCAGGCGAGCCTCGGCCACGGCAATCACCGTATCGTCGGCCGAGTTGATACCCAGCACGATTCCGGCCTGCCGCGCCCCCAGCATGATGTCGGCCAGCATTGCCGCATCGCGCGGCATCAGCGCCGCCGGCATATCACCGAGGAAAACCTCGATGGACACCACGCCGCAGGCGGCAAGCGCAGCCACATGGCGTGATTCCGCGGCCAATGCCTGCAGGCCGATATCGATATGCAGACGGCCCTCGGCGATGGCGCGTTTGGCCGCGACATCCTCCACCGAAAGCGTCGGCGGCAGGTCAGTCGGCATCACCAGCGCCGTGGTCACGCCGCCCAGCGCGGCCGCCGCGGTGCCGCTGCTGAAATCCTCCTTGTGCGTCAGGCCTGGATCGCGGAAATGCACATGCGCATCGACCAGCCCAGGCAGCACCACCAGGCCCCGCGCCGACACCACGGACCGCGCCGTCGCCGCTTCACCAGGTGCCAGCACCGCCGCGATGCGCCCATCGCGCAAACCGAGACCTGCCGCGACCAGCCCCGTCGCCGTCGCGACCTGGCCGCCCTCGATCAGCGTGTCGAACATCGGGCGAGCACACGCACTGGGCTGAGACCGGCAAGCACCACCGCGGCATTGGCGTTGACATGGTCAACCACCAGCCGCTCGGCACGACGGCCATCGCGATCGCGCAGGGCATCGACGATCACCTCATGTTCATGGCCGAGCGCTTCCGGATCGCGCTCAATCGCCGCGACGCCGTGCAGCAGCGGGCGCGCCAGCAGGCGCAGGCGCCGTGCTTCCGCCGCGGCGCGCGGCCGCGCACCGAGCTGGCACAGCCGGTCGTGAAACGCCTCATGCCGCTCCATCCAGCGCGCCGAATCGGCTGTGATGTGCCGCATTGCCAGGCAATCCGCATCCAGACCCGCAATATCCGCCGCTGTTGCCCGGCGCGCCGCGTGGCGGACGCAAAGACCTTCCAGCAAGGCGCGCATCTCGTAGATCTCCGCCCATTCCTCGGTGCCGCGCTGCGTCACGACGGCACCGCGATTCGGCCGCAGCGTGATCAGCCCCTCGGCGTCGAGCTGATGCAGCGCCTCCCGTAACGGCATGCGGCTGAGGCCGAGATGGGCGGCCACAGCCTCGGGCCGGATGCGGGATCCAGGGGCGAGGCGGCCGGGAAGAATCGCCTCCCGCAAATGCAGAAGGCAAAGATCCTGGGCGGTTTCACTCGGCATCGTTCTTCGGCGGTCCAGACGGCGTATTTTGGCAGCAAGCCCGCGCGCTGCCCCCGCTGTCAAGCAAGCGACGCGGCTTGACGCGACGAAAGCAGCCGATTGTAGTGGATTCCTGGATCCAGAAATCGAGGTCGCCCGCGCTGATGCCCGACCGCCCCCAATTCGGCCCCGCAGGGCGCATAGGCCTGGTCGTCCCGGCCAACAATTCCGTGATTGAGCCAGAATTCTGGTCCGTCCTGCCACGGGACGTCGCGCTCTATGCGACCCGCATCCTCGCGCAGGGCGACCTGACGGCGCAGGCAGTGCGCTATATGGAAGGCACCATGGACCGCGCCGTGGCGGAGCTGGCCGCGACCGGCGTGGATGTGATCTTGCTGGCCGATATGGTAACCAGTTTCATCATGCAGCCCGGCTGGAATGCGCAGCGTGTCGCAGAGGTTTCGGCCCGCACCGGCGCAGCCTGCGCCTCCGCCTGGAGCGCGATGCAGGACGCGCTGCGCGCGCTCAACGTCAGGCGCATTGCGCTCGGCACGCCCTATCCGGCCGCGATCCATGCCCTGGCGCCGGCGTTTTTCGCCGCCAATGGCTACGCGCTGACAGGCCATGCCACGCTCGACATCCTGGCCATGCGTGAGGTGCCGGAAGTCCGTGCCCCGCGCCTGGCAGAATTCGTGCGCGGTCTGAATCGCGAGGGTGCCGAGGCGGTTGTGCTGCTCGCCACCGACCTGCCAAGCTTCGACAGCATCGCGGCGCTGGAGGCGGAGCTCGGCATCCCCGTGCTGACCTCCAACAGCGCGATACTGTGGCGCGCCCTGCGGCTGGCCGGCAATGCCACACCCATTCCTAGCCTCGGCCGGCTGCTGGCGACGCCCTGATGCAGCTCCTTTCGGAAGCTGACCTGCGCAGGGTGCTGACGCCGCAGCTTGCCGTGGCAAGCAGTGCGCGTGCCTTCATCGCGCTGTCGCGTGGCGCGATCCTGGTGCCGGTGCGCGCGGAGATCCAGCGCCCCGATGGGCTCGGCGTGGTCTTCGCGATGCCGGGCTTCCTGCCGGGCGGTGTCCTGGGCGTGAAATTGATCGCCACGCGCGGCACGGCCAGTACGGCGATGGTGCTGTTGCTCGACAGTGAGAGCCTGACGCCGCTCGGGCTGCTCTCCGCCGATCACCTGACCGATTGGCGGACCGCGGGCGGCATCGCCGCGGCGACACACCTGCTGGCCCGGCCTAATGCGGCCGTCCATGCGGTATTCGGCGCCGGACGGCTCGCCGGACCCTGCGCGCGGCTGGTCGCGCATGTGCGGCCGATCTCACGCACCTTGATCATCGGCCGCACGCCATCCCGTGCGGAGGCCTTGGCGAAAGCGCTGCGCGACGAAGGAATTCCAGCGGAGGCCGCCACCGATCCCGCGCTGGTCGCGCAGGCCGACATCATCACCACAGTCACCACCGCGGAAACGCCGGTGTTTCCCGGTTTGGCGTTGCGGCCTGGCACCCATGTCAATCTCGGAGGTGCCTTCCGGCCCGATACCCGCGAATCCGATGATGCGCTGGCAGGACGCGGCCTTTACTGGTGCGATAGTCTGGCGGCCTGCCTGGCCCGCTCCGGTGACCTGGTGCTGCCGCTCGCAAACGGTGCGCTGAACCGTGCCCGCGTGATCGGTGAGATCGGCGCGGCGCTGGATGGCACGCTGCGCGGGCGGCGCGATGCGGAGGAGATCACCGTGTTCAAATCGCTCGGCAACGCCGCGCAAGACATCTGCCTGGCGCAGGATGCGCTGGCCCTGCCCGGCCTCGACGC
>CANJXD010000436.1 GCA_947478535.1 Acetobacteraceae bacterium | reverse complement strand
TGGCCGATACCGCCAGCGGCCACGATGTGCGCGCCACCGTCTTCATCCAATGCGCCTCCATGTATCGCGCCGATGGCCCGGCCGCGTTGCGCCCGGTGGGGGAGACGGAATTCGTCAACGGCATCGCGGCGATGAGTGCGTCCGGCGGCTTCGGGCCGATGCGGGCCTGCGCGGGCATCGTGGGCTTCGCCGACCTCACGCTGGGGGAGGCGGTGACGCCGGTGCTGGAGGCGCATATGCGCGCGGCCGGGCCGCGCTTTCGCGGCGTGCGGAACCGGACGGCCTGGCACCCCGACCCTGGCGTCCGATCGAACCTGATCTCGCCCCCGCCCGGGCCGCTGGCGGAAGCCGGCTTCGCGGAGGGCGCGCGGGCGCTGGCGCGGCTTGGCCTCACCCTCGATGTCTGGGCCTATCACACGCAGTTGCCGGCGGTCCTCGCCCTGGCGAGGGCGGTGCCGGAGGTGACGATCATCGTCAACCACCTCGGCGGGCCGCTCGGCGTCGGCCCCTTCGCGGGCAAGCGGGCTGAGGTTTTCGCGGCCTGGCGCCCGGCGATCACGGCGCTGGCGGCGGAGCCGAATGTGGTGGTGAAGATCGGCGGCCTGGCGATGGAGGTGACGGGCTTCGATTTCCACCAGCATGAGTTGCCGCCGGCCTCGGCCCATCTCGCCTCCTGCTGGAAGCCCTATGTCGAGACGGTGGTGGAGGCCTTCGGCGCTGCGCGCTGCATGTTCGAGAGCAATTTTCCCGTCGACAAGGGCATGGCAAGCTACGGCACGATCTGGAACGCCTTCAAGCGGCTGGCGGCTGATGCCTCAGCAGAGGAGAAGGCGGCGCTGTTCTCGGGCACCGCGCTGCGTGTCTATCGGTTGGCGGAAGTGCCGGGTTGCGCGGGGCTGGCCGGGCTAGGGGAATAGCCCGCTCGGAGAATATCGGGGGCGCCGGAGGCAACACGTAAGCGGGATGTAAGGCGATGGTCACCACAAAGACGCTTGCGGCCCATCCACCATTGCAGGCATCACAATACCGTGCCGATGACAGTTCCGCCGCCGAACCGGGTTCCCTGGCCACCGCTGATCTTCGGCGGGTTGGCGGTGGTGGCGCTCGGGCTGGGGCAGGTCGCCCCGGGGCCTGAATTCCTCGATGAACGACCCTGGCGGCTGCTGGGCTGGCTGATGCTGGGCCTGGGGATCGGGCTCGATGCCCTCGCCATGGTGACGATGTGGCAGCACGAGGCGAATATCCTGCCCCATCGCCCCGCGACGGCGCTGGTCACCACCGGAATCTTCGCCTGGACGCGCAACCCGATCTACCTCGGCAATACCATCGCGCTGGTCGGGCTGGGCCTGGTGCTGTGCAATGGTTGGCTCGCCCTGGCGGCGGCGGTGGCCGCGCCGCTGGTGCTGCAACTGGCGATCCTGCGGGAGGAACGGCATCTCGCGCTGCGCTTCGGCGCGGCCTGGATCGACTACCAGTCGCGTACCCGGCGCTGGTTCGGCCGGCACGAGGATCCCTGAGGGGCCTTCCTGAAGTTTTCACTGAACGCCGCGCGGGTATCAGCGCGCATCGCTCTTTCCCCTGGCTTCGGCTTGTGATTGGATCGTTTAAATCGGCGGTGTCGCAGTTCGGCGCCGGAGGGGATCGTTGCGGTATCCGGCCTCGCCGGATGGCACGCGCGGCCCAAGGGGACAGACCCCAGGGGAAGGAACGACGGAATGGCCGGCCCGCAGACCAGCTTTGACAAGATCTGGGATGCCCATGTGGTGTCCGACCTCGGCGATGGCCGCTGCCTGATCCATATCGACCGGCATCTCGTGCATGAGGGGACGAGCCGCAACGCCTTCGACGGCCTGCGCCGGCGCGGGCGCGGCGTGCTGAGCCCGGCCCTGACCTACGGCGTGGTGGACCACGACCCATCGACGCTGCCCGGCCGGACCGTCGATACCTATCCGTTGGGGCGGGAGCGGATCATGGCCATGCAGGCCAATTGCCGTGAATTCGGCGTGGAGTTGCTGGACCTGCACGACCCGCGCCAGGGCATCGTGCATGTCGTCGGGCCGGAACTCGGCCTGACCCTGCCCGGCACCACCCTGGTCTGCGGCGACAGCCACACCGCGACCAGCGGCGGGCTCGGCGCCTGGGCCTGGGGCATCGGCACCACGGAGGTGGAGCGCGTGCTCGCCACCCAGGCGCTGGTGCAGAAAAAGCCGCGCAACATGCGGGTGATCTTCACGGGGCGGATGAGCCCGGGGATCTTCGCCAAGGATCTGGTGCTGTACCTGATCGGCCAGCACGGGATCGCCGCGGGGCTTGGCCATGTGGTGGAATACGCCGGGCCGGTGATCCGCGCGCTGCCCATCGAGGGCCGGCTGACCATCTGCAACATGTCGATCGAGCTTGGCGCGCGCGCCGGGCTGGTCACACCGGATGACCTCACCTTCGAGTATGTGGCGGGCCGGCCCTTCGCGCCGGCGGGCGCGCAGTGGGATGCGGCGCTGGACCACTGGCGGACGCTGCGGAGCGACGATGGCGCGCAGTTCGACCGCGAGATCGAGATCGACTGCGGCAACATCAAGCCGCAGATCAGCTGGGGCACGCTGCCGCAGGATGTCATCGCCATCGATGAACACATTCCCCTGCCGGACCAGCAGATCGCGAACCGGCGGGAGATGATGGCCGGCGCGCTGGACTATATGGGGCTGGAGCCGGGCCAGCGGATGGAAGGCGTGCCGATCGACTACGCCTTCATCGGGTCCTGCACCAATGCGCGGCTTTCGGACCTGGAGATCGCGGCCCGCTTCGTGAAGGGCCGGAAGGTGGCGCCGGGCGTCACCGCCATGGTGGTGCCGGGATCCTCGCAGGTGAAGCGGGCGGCGGAGGCGATCGGCCTCGATGCGATCTTCCGCGATGCCGGATTCGAATGGCGGGAATCCGGGTGTTCGATGTGTCAGACCCTGGGCGGGGACAGCGTGCCGCCGGGCAAGCGCTGCATCTCCACCTCCAACCGCAACTTCGATGGGCGGCAGGGACCGAAGTCGCGCACGCATCTGGCCAGCCCCGCCATGGTGGCGGCTGCGGCCGTCGCCGGCATGATCGTCGATATCAGGAAGGTGCCGCACTGATGGAGAAGTTCACCACCATCACCGGCGTGGCCGCACCGCTGCTGCGGGCCGGCATCGATACCGGCACCATCATCCAATCCGTCTGGCTCCGCAGCCGGTCCTTCAACCTCGGCGAGAAGCTGTTCAGCGACTGGCGCTATGACGCGGAGGGGAAGGAGAATCCGGATTTCGTCCTGAACCAGCCGCGCTTCCGCCAGGCGCGGGTGCTGGTGGCGGGGCCCGATTTCGGCTGCGGTTCGTCGCGGGAAGGCGCGGTCTGGGCGCTGCAGACCTTCGGCATCGGCTGCGTCATCGCGCCGAGCTTTGGCGAGATCTTCCGCGACAATTCCTACCAGAACGCCCTGCTGCCCGTGGAATTGCCGCGTGAGCAGGTGGAGGAGATCGGTGCATGGGCGGCGCGGTCGAACGACTCGACCCTGACCGTGGACCTCGAAAGCTGCACCGTCCGGCGTTCGGACGGCGTCGAGTATCACTTCACCCTGCCGGCGGAACGACGGGTCTCGCTGCTGGAGGGGCTGGACGAAACCGACACGATCCTGCGCAGCGAGCCCGCCATCGCCGCCTTCCAGGAGGCGGACCGCAAGGCCCGGCCCTGGGTCTATCTGCGCGAAGACGCCTGACGGGCGCCGGAATAGCGAAGCTGCCTGACGACCGATACTGCCTGACAATGCGAACGCCGGAACGGCGGGGGGAGGGGATGATGGCGATTCTGACGAGGCGGTCCTTCGGTCTGGCACTGCCGGCCGTGGCGGTTGGCTTGGGTGACGCGCGGGCGCAGGGGGCCTGGCGGCCCAACGGCAATGTGGAACTGATTGTCGGCGCCGGGCCGGGCGGTGAAAATGACCGCGTGGCGCGCGGCATTCAGCGCGCGCTGGCGGCGGAGGGCCTGGTCACGGCCATGTCCATCGTCAATCGCCCCGGCGCGGGGCAGACGGTGGCGATGAACTACCTCGGCACGAAGCAGCGGGACCCGCTGACGCTGGCGGTCGCCTCCGGCTCCTACATCAACACCATCGCGCGGTCCGGCGCGACGCCGCATCGCGACCGGGTGGAGACGCTGGTGCGGCTGTTCGACAGCCCGCAGGCCTATTTCGTCCGCGCCGACAGCCCCTTCCGCTCGGCGCGGGATGTGCTGGAGCGGCTTCGGACCAACCCCTCCTCCCTCACCTTCGCCTTCTCGGTCGGCCTTGGCAGCCCGCTGCATGTGTCCGTCGTGCAGTTCGGCAAGCTTGCGGGCGTGGCGCCGCGGGCGATGAAGACGGTGGTCTTCGAAAGCGGGACCGAGGTGGCCGCGCAGCTCGCCGGCGGGCATGTGGATGTGACGATCAGCAGCACAGGCAGCGGGCTCGGCCTGGTGCAGGCGGGGAATATCCGCTTCCTCGGCATCGCCTACAACGAACGCCTGCCGGGCGTGCTGGCCGATGTGCCGACGATGCGCGAGCAGGGCGTCGATCTCATCACCACCACCTCCTACCAGATACTGATGCCGCGCGGGCTGACGGCGCCGCAGGTGGAGTTCTGGAAGCACGCCATGGCGAAGGTGCTGGAGAATGAGGAGTTCAAGGCCGATCTCGCGCGCAATTTCTGGCCGGCGCGGCCTATCTTCCACCCCGACGCCCAGGCCGCCTTCAACACCGAATACGATGAGACGCGCGCCATCCTGATCGAACTCGGTTTCGCGCGGTGACGCGCCCGCGCCTCGATGGCGCCATGGCCGCGCGCCTGGGCTTCCTGCTGCCGCTGCTGATCGCGGGGGTCTATCTCTGGCTGAACGAGCAGATCCCGGAGCTGATGTTCGGAGACCCGCTCGGCCCGCGCGCCTTCCCACGGCTGATCGGGGCGATCCTGGTGCTGTCTGCCGTGCTGTGGGTGGCGGAGACGCTGGTGGCGAAGCCGCCCGCGGAGGTCGCCGACGAAGATGCCCCCGGGCCCGCCTGGTTACCG
>CANJXD010000435.1 GCA_947478535.1 Acetobacteraceae bacterium | reverse complement strand
GCCGAGATCAGCACCCGCGCGACGCCGCGCAGCATGGGGACCGGCGGATCATCCGGGTGCAGCGCGATGGTCACGCCCGCGCGTTCCGCCGCCGGCACGACGATGCGGAGGAAGCGCGTCAGGTTGGCCCAGATCGCCTCCGGCCCGATGGGCGGCGTGGCGATCGGCGGCAGCAACGCCGCATCCGCCATGCTGAAGCGGGAAATGCTGGCCCCGCCGCGCCCTTCGGCGTGGCTCTCCGTGCGGAACCAGCCGGTGCCGCACATGAAGTTCTGGCAGATCAGGCGGATGCCGAGCCGCCCCGCCTCGGCCACCATCTCGGCGTAGCGGTGGCAATCCTCCTCCGCACCCTCCTGGCCCAGCTTGATGCGGGTGAAGTCGAACTGGTCGCCCTCCAGCCCGATCACCTGCAGGCCCGCATCGGCGAAGCGCGCGCAGCAGCGGGCGAGGACGCCGGGTTCCCAGGGGGGGGGCCTCCCCGGTCAGCTCCGGCGCGCATTTCGTGAAGACCTGCGTGACGCCCATCTGCCGGGCGAGGGCCCAGCGGCGATCCGGCAGTGGCGGCAGAAGCATGGTGAGGAGCATGGTTCCCTCAGCTCGGCTGGATGCCAAGGGCACGGATCAACGTCGCCCAGCGCTGCAACTCACCGCGATAGAAGGCCTCGAATTCCGCGATACTGGCGGAGGGCGCGGCCTCGATGCCCGCGGTGGCCAGGCGCTGCTGCACCGCCGGGTCCCGCATCACCGCGGTGACCGCGGCGAAGTAGCGTTAGACGATCGGCTGCGGCGTGCCCGCCCGCAGGAAGGTGCCGTGCCAGCTGCGGAAATCCACGCCCGGCCCGAAACCCGCCTCCCGCGTCGTCGGCACCTCCGGCAGTTGCTGCAACCGTGTGGGCTGCATCACCGCCAGCGCACGCAAGTGGCCGGCGGCCAATTGGCCGAGCAAGGCGCCGTCCACCGGCACGAAGAGGCCATCGAGCTGGCCGCTCATGATCAGGGGCAGCATCGGCGCGCTGCCGCTGAACGGCACGGGCAGGTATCGGAATTCCGCCTCGCGGGCCAGCAACTGCGCCGCGAGATAGCCGGAGGTGCCATGCCCGCCATGGCCGAGGGTGAGCTTCTCAGGGTTCGCGCGAGCGAAGGCCACCATCTCCGGCAGGGTCCGATAGGGCACCCGCGGCCCGACGACGATCAGCACCGGAACCGCGCTCATCTGCGCCACCGGCACGATGTCCGCGAGCGGATCGTAGCCGACATTCATCAGCGAGGGATTGGTGCCCATGGTGATCGGCGCCAGGCCGAGCGTGTAGCCATCCGCGGGCTGCCGCAGGACATGCTGGACGGAGATGTTGAAGGAGGCACCGGGGCGCACATCGACGACGACGGGTTGCCCGAGCCGGGGCGCCAGCGCTTCGGCCACCGTACGCGCCACCAGATCCACCGTGCCGCCAGGCGGGGCGCCGCTGACAAAGGTGATGGGCTGTGTCGGCCAGGCCTGCACGCGCGCCGGTGGGGCCGCGAGCAGCGCCGGATGGCTTCGTCAACGATCCCCTCCGCCCCTCGACACCACGCGCGATGAGCGATCACCGCATTCCGGGCGTGGACCGGGCGCTGCAACTTCTGGACCTGCTCTGCGCCAGCCCTGTGCCGCTCGGCATCCGGGACATGACGCTGCGGCTCGGCGTGCCGCGCACCACGGTCTATCGGATCCTCAATTCGCTGGAGGCGCATGGCGCCGTCCGCCGAGACGCGATGGGCCTCTACGCGCCGGGGCAACGCCTTCTGGCCTGGGCACGCGCCGTGCCCGGCGGCGCCGATCTGGTCTCGCTCGCCGGGCCCACCCTCGCGGCGCTGGCGAAGGCGGCGCGGGCCACCGCGAAGCTCTCGGTGCGGGACGGAGACCTGGCGCTGGTCGTCGCGGTCGCCGCCGGGCCTGGGGCCTATTCGATCTCGACGCAGGTCGGCCGTCGCTTCCCCCTGCATGCCGGCGCCGCGAGCAAGGTCCTGGCGGCGCATCTGCCGGAAGCGGATCGGCTCCGGCTGCTGTCAGGGCCCCTGCCGAGGCGCACGGCGAACACCATCACGGACCCGACGGCCCTGGCCGCGGCCTTCGAGGCGGTGCGGCGGGACGGTCTGGCGACCGACCGGGCCGAGTATGTCGAGGGCGTGCACGCCCTGGCCGCGCCTGTCCTCGGACCAGAAGGATCCTGCCTCGCCGCCGTCAGCGTCGCCTTCCTGCACAGCGAACCGGCGGGGCGCATTGCCGAGATCGAGGCGGCGGTGCGCGCCGCGGGCCAGGACCTGACCCGCGTGCTTGGCGGCTGAGCGACGCCGCGCGTCAGTCCACGGTGGCCCGCGCGTCGCGCACCACCTGCGCCCAGCGGGCGACGTCGCGTTCCTGCACGGCGCGGAATTCGGCCGGGGTGCGGATGGTCGGGGGATCGATGCCCTGGGTGTCGATCAGCCAGCGCTTGAACTCCGGCTCCTCGATGATCTTCACGATCTCCTCGTTCAGGCGGCGGGTGATCGCTTCCGGCATGCCGGGCGGGCCGAAGACGCCATACCAGGTCGTGCTCTCGAAATCAGGCAGGCCGCAGGCTTCGGCCACTGTCGGCACATCCGGCAGGGCGCTGAGGCGCTGGCGCGTCGTCACCGCCAAGCCGCGCACCTGACCCTGCTGGATCATGCCCATGGCCGGGCCGGTCTGGTTGAAGAAGAAATCGGTCTGGCCGCCGAGCAGCGACGTCACCGCGCCGGGCTGGCCGGGGAAGGGCACATGCACGGCATCGATCTGCGCCCGCGTGGCAAACAGAGCGCCGGCGAGATGGGTGGAGGCGCCATTGCCGGTGCTGGGGTAGTTCAGCGCGCCGGGCCGGGCGCGGGCATCCGCCAGCACATCCATGCAGGTGCGATACTGCGGGCGTTGCTGGATGCTGGTGATCATCACATTCGGCACATCGCCGAGATGCGCGATCGGGGTGAAGTCAGTCAGCACATTGAAGGGCAGCCGCCGGTAGAGCGTCTGGTTGATGGCATGGGTCCCGGCGGTGGCGAACAGGATCAGGTAGCCATCCGGCCGGGCCTTGGCGACGAAGTCGGAGGCAATATTGCCGCCGGCGCCGATGCGGTTGTTGACCACCACCGGCACGCCCAGCGCCCGGGACAGCGGGCCGGCCAGACGGCGCTGATAGATATCGACGCCCGACCCGTTCGGGAATCCCGCGAGAAACTCGATGGGGCGGTTCGGCCAGGGCGCTTCCTGGGCCTGGACGGTGGTCGGCACGCTGGCGAGGGCGGCCAGGATTGGCAGGGCCAGCAGGCGGCGGGCGAGCTTCATTGCGGTCTCTCCGGCTGTTCAGTGCAGAAGAAAGCGCCAGGCCGCTTGATGCAAGCCCCGGAATGCGTGGCACTCCCCGCCGCTCCGGCGGGGGGCTAGGATGTGGGCCATGAACCCGCTCCCTTCGCCGCGCCCGATCGCGCGCGGTGGCAAAACCCTCTATGGCGCGCCGCTCGGCATCCTCATGCTGGAAACGCGCTTTCCGCGGATTCCCGGCGATATGGGCCACGCCGGCACCTGGCCATTCCCCGTGCTTTTCCATGTGGTGCGCGGCGCGAGCCCGGAGCGGGTGGTGCTGCAAAATGCGGCCGGCCTGCTGCCCGCCTTCATCGCGGCGGCGCGGGATCTGGTGGACCAGGGGGCGGAGGCGATCACCACAAGTTGCGGCTTTCTCGCGCTGTTCCAGCAGGAATTGGCGGCGGCGGTCGGCGTACCGGTCGCGACCTCGTCGTTGATGCAGGTGCCCTGGGTGCAGGCGACGCTGCCGGCGGGCAAGCGGGTGGGCGTGCTGACGGTGAACCGCGCAGCGCTGAGCACAGCGCATCTGGATGCGGTGGGCGTGGCGCGGGACACACCGGTGATGGGCACGGAAGGTGGGCGGGAATTCTTCCGCGTGGTGGTGCAGGGCGCCGCGATGGACCTCGATACCGCGCGGGCGGAGCAGGATATCCTGGAGGCCGGGCGCGCGCTGGTGGCGCAGCATCCGGAGGTCGGTGCCATCGTGCTGGAATGCACGAACATGCCGCCCTACGCGGCGGCCCTGCAGGCGGCAACCGGGCTGCCGGTGTTCGATATATACACCATGCTGACCTGGTTCCATGGCGGGCTGCGCCCCCGCCATTTCGGGTGATTCAGCGGCCGGATTGGCGCTGCATCAGGCTGCTCAGCCGTTCCGCCTCGCTCGCGCCCTCGGCATCGGTAATCGCCTCCGCCTCCCCGAGGCCGGCCTCGCGTGGGTCGATATCCGCTTCGGCGATGGGATGGTCCAGGATCTTGCGGAGTTCGTCGCGCAGCAGGGCTGCCTCTCCGGCATCCCGCGCCCGATCCAGCGCCACGGCGACAATGCCGGCGACAGCGCGTGCCAGCATCTGGGTCTGGCTGGGTTGGACGCGGTCTTCCGGCGCGCTGGGCCAGGCGAAGGCGAAATCCCGCATGCCGTCGAGGCCACCCATGAGGCGGAGGGAGGGCCGGCTGGCGGCTTCGGTTGAGTTGGCGGTGGACGAGGGAGAGATCGGCATGGCGGCTTCCTTCGGGGTCTTCCCGCTGCCACGCCGGACCGCGCCGGTGGGTGCGGCGGGGGGCGAGGCGGCCGATACCAGGGTGGTCGCGGGAGAATGAAGAAGCGGTTAATTCAACCTGTTGGTTTGTCCGCAAAACGCAGAAAGAGGTTAACGGCCGGCGAAATCTGGCGGTGACCGATGAAAAAGAAAAACCCCGGCCGCTGGTGCGACCGGGGTTCCGCAGCTTCCGCGCGGGGCGGAAGACTACTCCTTCATGCTCACGGCTTGGCGACCGCGCTGGCCGTCACGCACGTCGAGGTTCACCTTCTCGCCCTGCTGGACGTCGGCCTTGCCGGCGCGCTGCAGAACGGAAGAGTGAAGGAACACGTCCTGGCCGCCGTCGTCCGGGGTCACGAAGCCGAAGCCGCGCACCTGGTCGAACCACTTCACCGTGCCGTTGACGGCATAGGTCGGGCCGCCTTCATCGCGAGGGGAATCACGACGCGGGGGCGGACGATC
>CANJXD010000434.1 GCA_947478535.1 Acetobacteraceae bacterium | reverse complement strand
GCAGGTCGCGTTCCGCATTGCCGGTCACGCTGCGGATCCGCGCTTCCGGCAGCCCCGATTCCGTGAGCAGCCGGCGGGTGACATTGGCGCGTTCCGCCGAGAGGTCCCAGTTCGAGCGTTCCGTGCCGCCACGGAACGGCGTGGCGTCGGTATGGCCGGCGATCGCGATGGTGTTTGGCAGCCTTGTCGTAACCTGCGCGACGCGCGCCAGCAGCAGCCGCGCGCGGTCATTCGGCGCGCTGCCGCCGAGGGCGAACATCGGCTGGCGTTCGGCATCGACGAGCTGGATGCGCAGCCCTTCCGGCGTCTGTTCCACCAGCAATTGCCGGCCGAGATCGGCCAGCGCCGGGTCCTGGTCCACGATGCGGCGGATTTCCTCCGCCGCGCGTTCGAAGGCTTCGCGTTCGCGGCGGGCGTTCTCCGCGCGAAGCTGGGCTTCGGTCATGCGGGCGGGGTCGCTTTCGGTGCCGTCGCCGAGCCGGCGCGGATCCGCATCCCCGGGCGGCGCATCGGCGCGGGCCTGGCGGACGCGGCGGGGGTCCGCTTCCTCATCCTCGCCTTCGGGGCCTTCGCGCCGGGGCACGGGGCGGGCGACGGTATCGACCTCCTCCTCCAATTCCACATCGGGCAGCACGGGGACGGGGCCGCGTTGCAGGCGGATGGCGCCGGCATTCTGCGTCATCGGTTCGGATTCGTTGGGCGTGCGGCCGCCGAAGGGCTGCCCGGACCCGGTCTGCTGCTGGCCCATGACATTGGTGGGGGCGAAGAAGTCCGCGATGCCGCGGCGCTGTTCCTCTGTGGTGGCGTTGAGCAACCACATCAGCAGGAAGAAGGCCATCATTGCCGTGACGAAGTCGGCATAGGCGACCTTCCAGGCACCACCATGGTGCCCGTGCTCGCCTTCCTCGATTCGCTTGATGACGAGGGTGACCCCGCCATTGCCCTTTGCCATCCTGGTCCGTGCCGTATGAGTGCCATCGGCCCCGCGTTCTGGCGGGACGAAGACAGGGATACGGGCGGGGGGGTTAAGGCCCGGCTAAACGCGCCCGCGGTTCGAAGCGCCAGGGGCTGGCGCCGTCCTCGTTCGGGTCCAGCGCCAGGCGGTGTTCGAGCGGCGGGAAGGCACGGCTGCGGCAGTCCGCGCGCTCACAGAGCCGGCAGGACAGGCCGATTCCGACCGCGGCACTGCTGAGATCGAGGCCATCGGCATAGACGACCTCCGCCGCGCGGGAGGCATCGCAGCCCATGGCGACGACATGCACCGGCGCAGGTTCGCCCCAATGCGTGGTGGGCGCGGCGATGGCGCGGGCGAAGGTGAGGAAGGTGGCGCCGTCCGGCAATTGCGCGACCTGCACCCGCGTTGTGGCCGGGGTCGCGAAGGCCTGGTGGACGATCCATTTCGGACAAGACCCACCGAAGCGGGCGAAGGGGAAGCCGGCGGCGGAAAAGCGTTTGTCCACATTCCCCGCGGGATCGACGCGCAGGAAGAAGAACGGCACGCCCCGTGCATCCGGCCGTTGCAGCGTGGAAAGCCGGTGCGCCGCCTGTTCGAAGCTGACACCGAAGCGCGCGGCGAGCGCCTCCACCTCATGGCGCAGGGACCGGGCGGCGGCGAGGAAGGTGCCGTAGGGCATCAGCAGCGCAGCGGCGGCGTAGTTCAGCAGGCCGAGCCGGATCAGGGAGGCCGCTTCCTGGCTGGACGGCTCCGCCGGCATGACCACGGCTTCCACCGCCTCCCGCGCTTCCAGCAGCATCAACTGGAACGCCATCTGGAAGCCTCGGCTTTCGCGTGGCAGGGATTCCGAGAGATCGAGCCGCCGCTGCGCGGGGTCATACCGCCGCAGGCTGCCAGCCAGCGGGCCGACATTCACGGTCACGCCATGGGTGCGGCGCAGGCGCTCGGCGATGGCGTGATTCATCTCGGCGGGGGCGGCGCGCAGTTCCGCGCCGATCGCCTCGGCCACCTGTTCCAGGGCGGGGAAGTGGTTGGCGTGGTCGTGGAAGAAGTCCCGCGCTTCCTCATTCGGCAGCAGCAGGCGGCGGCCGGTGGGCAGCGCGATGCCGGAGGCGTCCTCCCGCGCCACGCGCCAGGCGCGGTAGAGCGCCAGCATGGCCCGGGCGGCGTTCGGAGCGCCGGCGGCGAGGGTGGCGATTTCCGCCTCCGGCAACTCCTCCAGCCCGAGCAGGGGGTCCGAGAGCACTTCCCGCAGCCCGGCTTCCATCTGCCGTTCGCGGGAGCCGGAGAGCGCCTGGAGATCGACGGCGAGCGTCTCCCCCAGCTTGATGAGCAGGCTGGCGGTGACGGCGCGCTGGTCGTGTTCGATCAGGTTCAGGTAGCTGGCAGAGATGCCGAGCCGGAGGGCCAGGGCCTGCTGAGTCAGCCCCTTCTCCATGCGGAGGCGGCGGATGCTGCGGCCGATGAGGGGACGAGCCAGTTTGTCGATCCTTTACTTTTCCGCAGGCGTGGCGCCGGTCGGGGTCCTCCAATGACGCATCGGTTTCCCGGCAGCAGTCAAGAATTCACAGAATCTGAGCATCACAGCGATGTGCTGGGCACGTGGCACTTTCAGCCTGCTGTCAGCTTTGAATGCCACAGCAGACCCACGCGACAGCAGGAGACATGTGTTGGACCGCCGCTATTCCCTGGCGAGCATCGCGCTGCACTGGACCATGGCCCTGGCCGTCGGTGCTGCCTGGCTGCTCGGCCAGTTGCTGGAAGACTTCCCGCGCGGCCCCGACCGGGTCTTCGCCAATGGCATCCATGCTCTGATCGGCATGGCGGTCCTGGCCCTGGTGCTGCCTCGGCTGCTGGCGCGGTTCATGGGTGGCACACCGGAGGAAGCGCCGGGGTGGGAAGGCATCGCCGCGCGGGCAGTGCATCTGCTGCTCTATGCGCTGATGGCCCTGGTGCCACTGACGGGGCTCGCCATCGCGCTGTCCGCGCGGACGCCGTTCAACGTCGCCGGCCTGTTCGAATTGCCGAACCTGCTGGCGGGGTTCGGTCTGCGCAAGGCTCTGGAGGAAGTGCATGAGGTTCTCGCGAACCTCACCTTCGGCGCCGTGGTTCTGCATGTCGCGGCGACGCTGTGGCATGCGGTGATCCGCCGCGACGGCGTGCTGCGGCGGATGCTGCCTTTTGGTCCGCGCGGCTGATCGCGCGGCCTGACGGTCAGGCGGGGTCCTTCTCCCGCGCCGCCGCCATCGCCCGGAAGCCCGGGCGGGCGTGGCAGGCGGTGAGCCAGGCTTTCACGCGGGGCGCGGCATCGAACAACTCGGCCGCGGGCATGGCGTAGCGGATGACCTCAGCCACATTGATATCCGCCACCGTGAAGCGCCCGCCGACGAGGAATCCGGTTTGCGCCAGCGCCGCATCCAGCACCGCGAAAGGTGCGCGGAGTGCGACGATGCAGGCGGCGGCCTTGGCGGCATCGCGTTCCGTCACCGGCTTGGCCACCATGTTGTAGAGAATTTCGATCGTGTGCGGCTCGGCCTCCGTCGCCGCCCAGAGCGACCACATGCCCATCAGCCCGTCTTCCGCCAGGTCCTTCGGACCCAGCGCGCCGCCATGCTTCTTCGCGAGGTAGAGGTTGATGGCGAGGCTTTCATGCAGCACCAGCCCATCCTCCTCCATCGACGGGATATGGCCGTTCGGGTTCACCGCCAGGAAGGCCGGTGACCGCGTGTTCAGCGGTGCATCCGCCGCGTCGGGGTCCGCCAGGCGATAGGCCTGGATGACGGGACTGTGCCGGAAGGGCACGCCCGCTTCCTCCAGCAGCCAGATGTTGCGGGAGGCGCGGGACCGCGCGCAGCCATGGATGGTGATGGTCATGCCGCGAAGGCCTCCGCAAAGACGGAGGGATCGACATTGCCGCCACTGATGACGACGCCGACGACCCGGCCCCTGGTATCCAGCTTGCCCGCGAGCACGGCGGCCAGCGCCACGGCGCCGCCGGGCTCGGCCACGATCTTCAGGTGTTCGAAGGCGAAGCGCATGGCCCGAAACACCTCGGCGCGCGTCACCATCACGCCCCCGGCGAGGCGCGACTGGTTGACGGCGAAGGTCATCTCCCCCGGCCGCATGGACAGCAGCGCGTCGCAGATCGTCTCGCCCTGGCCGTCATTGGCGATCCGCGCGCCGGCTTCGAGGCTGCGCTTCGTATCGTCCCAGCCTTCCGGTTCCACCGCCCAGATGGCGGTGGTGGGGGAAGCCGCCTCCGCGGCCAGCGCACAACCCGCGATCAGCCCGCCGCCGCCGGTGCAGACAGCGAGGGCATCGAGGTGCAGGCCAGCGGCATCCGCATCCTCGAACAATTCGAGCGCCAGCGTGCCCTGGCCGGCGATCACGTCGGCATGGTCGAAGGGCGGTAGCACGGTGCCGCCGCGTTCCACCGCCAGACGATGGGCGAGGGTTTCGCGGTCCGTTGTCAGCCGGTCGAAGAAGGTGATCTCCGCCCCCCAGCGGCGCGTGCTCTCCACCTTGATGGCCGGTGCGTCCTGCGGCATCGCGATCAGCGCCGGCATGCCGATCATGGCGGCGGCGCAGGCCGTGGCCTGGCCGTGATTGCCGGAGGAATGCGTCACCACGCCGGCCTTGTGCAGCGAAGGGTCCAGGCGCAGCGCGGCATTGGTGGCGCCACGCAGCTTGAAGCTGCCGGTCCGCTGCAGGGGCTCCGGCTTCACCAGGATGGTGCCGCCGGTCCGCTCATCCAACAGACGGTGGCGCAGCATGGGCGTGCGGATGATGTGGGGCGCGATGCGCCGTGCTGCGTCCCGCACATCCTGTGCGGTGGGGAGCGTTCCGCTCATCGTCATGTCCTCCGTAAGCTGTTTGGGCGGAAGCGGTTGGGATCGACCAGCGGCACGACGGGCAGCAGGTCGGTATCGACATCGCCGGTGACGAGCCCCGCCATCAGCCGCCCCGCGGCGGGCGAGGTCTGGATGCCATAGCCGCCCTGGCCGATCATCCAGAAGAAGCCAGGCGCCGCCGCGTCCATGCCCATGGCGAGGCTGCGGTCCGGCGTGAAGCTGCGCAGCCCGGCCCAGCGGTGTTCCACGCGGTTCACGGGAATGTCCAACGCTTCCTGCATGCGGTCCACGGCGATG
>CANJXD010000433.1 GCA_947478535.1 Acetobacteraceae bacterium | reverse complement strand
CCACGCGCTGGCCGATACTCACGCCACGCGCCCCCGCGCCGAGCGCCACGACGGTGCCGGCAACCTCATGCCCCGGGATCAGTGGCAGGCGGATGCCGGCCTTCAGCGTACCGTTGCGGGTCACGACATCGTGGAAGCACACGCCGCAGGCATCCACCCGCAGCACCACCTGGCCGTTCCCCGGGGTCGGGTCGGGCAGGGTTTCGAGGCGCAGCACGGAAGCCGGGCCGCACTCGCGGACCACCATTGCCCTCACAGCACGGCCACCGGCGTCAACGGACTGCCCGTCGCGCCCTGGATCGGCAGGGCTGCCGCCATCAACAGGAATTGCGTGCCCCCGGCTTCCGCCAGCGGCTTCAACTGCATGCCTTCCAGCAGCGGAATCCCATGGTCCCGCAGCAGGCGCTGATGCACGGGGAAGACCTCTCCCTTCGGGAAGGGAAGCACCTCGATCGCGTAGTTGTCGGCGCCGACCAGCGCGATATCCCGCGCCGCCAGCCACAGCGCGCCTTCCACATCGAGGCCGGGTTCCGTGTCGAAGGAGATCAGGCGGTTCGCCTTGCCCTCCTGTGCTTCCAGCCAGCCCGTGCGTAGCAGCACGGCATCGCCGGCTTCCGGCATCACCCCGGCCCGCGCGCAGGCCTGCTCCAGCATCGCGCGGCCGACCGGTGTGCCATCCGTCAGCGGACCGGCGAAGGCCAGATCCAGCAGGATGCCGCGGGTGACCAGCGGCGGCAGCTTCTCCACGCCCAGCTTCTGCCCGCCCGTGGTGCTGCGGACGGTGTTGCCGGGAAAGCCGTTGTAGAGCTGGTCCCCGCACCAGGCATGGCACAGCGCATCGATATGCGTGCCGGTGTGCAGCGGCAGCACCACCGTATCCTCGGCGAACTGAAACCCGCCGGGCCGTTGCGCGCCGGCGGCGTAATCCCCGCCATCGCGACCCATGAAATGGCTGAAGCCCGCGCGATGCCCGGATTGCGGCATGCGGCCGTGGATCTTCTGTGCCAGCGGCACCACGCGCCCGGTCTTCACCAGCCCCGCCGCGCGCATCACCTGCGCCGCGCCGATCAGGTTCGGCGCGCCTGCCTCATCTGTCGCTCCCCAGCGTCCCCAGGCTTCCTGCGCCATCGGTTCAGCCCACCATCGGCGGCAGCGCCGTCGCTTCGTCCTTGAGGGAGCGCCGCATCAGCTTGCCCGTCACCGTCACCGGCAGCGCGTGACGGATCTCGATGCGATCCGGCACCTTGTAGGCGGAGGAGACGCTGCGGCAATGCTTCGCCAATTCCTGCGGCGTCGGGTCCATCCCCGGTCGAGCGACGACGAAGGCGACGATGATCTCACCCTTCTCCGCATCCGCCACGCCGACGACCCCGGCCTGGGAGACGGCGGGATGCAGCATCAGCGCCTCCTCCACCTCGGCGGGGGAGACGTTGATGCCGGATCGCTTGATCATCTCCCCGCTGCGGCCGAGGAATTGCAGGTTTCCCTCGGCATCCAGCGCGGCGATGTCGCCGGTGCGGAACCAGCCATCATTGGTGAATACGCTGGCGTTGTAGGCGGCGCTGGACCCGGTGTAGCCCGGCGTGAGGTAGCCAAACACCTCGATCAGTCCCGGCTGGCCCTGCGGCACGGCGAGACCCGTCTCGGCATCGACGATGCGGATCGTCACGCCCGGCAGCGGCGGCCCCTGGCAGAGGCTGCGCTTTTCCAGCGGCCAGTCATGCGGCGTGACGCAGGCATTGCCGTAAATCTCGCTGGCACCATAGACGTTGGACAGGTGCGTCGCGCCGAGCACGGTCACGGCCTGCACCACATCCTGCGGCGCGCCGATGGTCAGCCCCTTCTGCAGGCTGGCCGTGCGTTCCGGCCGGAAGTCCGGGTGGCGGATCAGCCCCGCCGTCATCGCCGGCAGCGTATAGATCGAGGTGCATCGATACCGCTCGATCAGGTCCAGCGCTTCACCGGGTTCGAAGCGGGTCTGCAGCACCAGCGTCGCGCCATGCGTCAGCGTCGCCGGCAGGGCGTTCACGGCACCATAGGCCCAGAACAGCGGGATCGCGGCCAGCACGCGGTCGCCGGGCACCAAGCCCTGGCGTTCGCCGATGTTGAAGCCGTTCTCGATGATGCCGAACTGCTGCATCCGCACGGCCTTCGGCTTGGCCGAGGAGCCGGAGGTATAGAGGATCATCCCGTCATCGCCGGCCCGCGCGGCCTCGCCGGGCGGCAGGGCGGTGAAAGCGGGCGCGCCGGCGACCAGCGCCTCATGCGCCAGCCAGCCCGCCGGCGCGTCATCCCCCACCACGATAAGGTCACGCAGCGCCGGGAACCGCGCCGACCGCCAAGTTCCGCCCGCGGCCGCCTCCGGCACGAGGGCGCCGATGGAGGTCCGAAAATCCTCCTTCCCCAGCACGCCGATGGAAAACAGCGTCCGCACGCCCGAATCGGCCAGCAGGAAGTCCAACTCCTGCCGCGTGGACCAAGTGCTGAACGGCACCACAACGGCCCCAGCGGCGGAAGCGCCGCAGCAGGCTTCCAGGAATTCCGCGCGGTTATTCATCAGGATGCCGACGCGGTCGCCATGCGCGACACCCAGCGCCCGCAAGCCCGCCGCCACCGCCTGGGCGCGCGAGGCCAGCCCAGCATAGGTGATTTCCCGCCCGCCGCAGATCACCGCCAGAGCATCCGGGCGGCGTTCGGCCTGTTCATCCAGCAGGTCATGCAGGGTGCGGGCGAAAGGGGCGCGCATGGAAGGGCTCAGGCCCCGTTGCCGCAACGCGGCGCCATGCGGCGCTGTGCGTGTTGTGTCATGGCGTCCTCCCTAAACCCGGCCCAATTCCGGTTTGGCGCGACGGGAAAATGGTCCGACGCGTCCTCGTTCCTACTGATCAGTATGTCCGCGTTACCGCCACGCCGCAAGCGCCTTATCCGATTTTAGCCGGGCGAAAATACGCATCAGTAGGAATTCTTGACGAAGCGAAGGATGGGCGGCGTAATGGGCCATGACGGCCGCACCCCAACGGGGTTTGCGGATGGTTGGGTGGGCGGAGGAATCACATGAACACCAGCATCGGCCTCGATGGCCTCGACTTTACCGCGCGGGACCTCCAGCGGCCCGAATGCGTCCTGGCCAATGCGCGGGGGGAATTGTTCATCTCGGACCGTCGCGGTGGCGTCATGCACATCGCCGCCGATGGCGCGCAGACGCTGATCGGTGGCAGCACCCTCATCCCCAACGGCATCGCCTTGTTGCGCGACGGCAGCTTCGCCATTGCCAATCTGAGTGATGAGGGCGGCGTCTGGCGCCTGCACCGCGATGGCCGCGTGTCGCCGGAGGTGCTGGAGATCGCGGGCCGGCGCCTCGGCAGCGTGAATTTCGTCCGCACCGACAGCAAGGGCCGGCTCTGGATCTGCATCTCGACGCAGCGGCCGGGAGACAACCAGTTCCGTCGCGATATCGCCGATGGCTACATCGCGCTGCGCGACGAAACCGGCATCCGAATCCTCGCCACCGATATCTGCTGGACCAATGAGGTCTGGCCCGACGAGGCCAATGGCGTCCTCTATGTCAATGAGACCTACGGCCGACGCCTGACGCGCTTCGACATGGCCGCCGATGGCACGCTGACGAACCGCGTGACGCTCGCTGAATTCGGCCTGGGCGACTACCCCGACGGCATCGCCCTCGATGAGGCCGGTGGCATCTGGGTCATCAGCGTCGCCAGCAATCGCGTCTGGCACATGGCGCGGGACGGCAAGCCGCGCATTGTCATCGAGGATAGCGACCCGGCGCGCCTGCAATTCCTGGAAGACGCGCTGGAGGCGAAGACGCTGACGCGCCCGATGATGCATGACACCGCAGGCAGCATCCTGCGCAACATCAGCAGCATCGCGCTCTGCGGGCCGGACCGCCGCACCGCCCTGCTGGGCAGCCTGGGCGGGGACCGCCTGGGCCGTTTCCGCGCCCCCGCGCCCGGCGTGAAGCCCGTGCATTGGGACTGGTGACGCTTCCCCGTTGCGTTCTGTCCGGGCGCCGATCATACTGATGAGTATCAAGGCCGGGCGCCAGACCCTGCCGCATGGAGGATCGCCATGACTGCCACCCTCTCCCGTCGTGCCGCGCTTGGCGCCGCCATCCTGCCGGCGCTCGCAGCACCCGGCTTCGCGCAATCCAGCGAATGGCGGCCGAGCCGGCCGATCCGCATCGTCGTCCCCACCGCGGCCGGCGGGGCGAATGACGTGCTCGCCCGCATCTTCGGCAACTACATCTCCCCCCGCCTCGGCCAGCCCGTGGTGGTGGATGCCAAGGGCGGCGCCGGCGGCACCATCGGCACCATGGATGCGCTGCGCTCCGCGCCGGATGGCCATACCGTGCTGATGGGCAATATCGGCGCGCAGAGCATCGCCTATTCGCTCGCCCGCAATATGCCCTACACGCCGGATGACCTGGTGCCGATCTCCAACATGTTCCTCTCGGACCATGTGCTGGTCATCCACCCGAGCCTGCGCGCGACGACGGTGCCGGAACTCGTCGCCCAGCTGCGGGAAAATCCGGACCGCTACAGCTACGGCTCTCCCGGCATCGGCTCCTCGCCGCATCTCGCCGCGGTGTGGTTCAACCAGGCCGCCGGCACGCGCTCCACGCCCGTGCATTACCGCGGCTCGGCGCCGGCCGGCATCGATTTCCTCGCGGGCACGACGCAGATCTATTTCGACGTGCTCTCGAACCAGTTGGAATCCATCCGCGCCGGTCGCGTCCGCGCGCTGGCGGTCACGGGCCGCAGCCGAAATCCGCTGATGCCGGAACTGCCGACGATGATCGGCACCATGCCGGAATTCGCCAACTTCACCACCGGTACCTGGATCGGCCTGCTCGCCCCGCGCGGCACGCCGGCCGCCGCGATCCGGACGCTGAACCTCGAGATGAAGGCGCTGCTCGACTCCGAGGACGGCAAGGCCCGCATCGCCGCCATGGGTGGGATCCCGGATTACGGCACGCCGGAGCAGTTCGGGACCTTCGTCCGTGGCGAGATCGACAAGTGGAGCGCCGTGATCCGGCGCGAGGGCCTGCAGGTCGACCTGACCTGACAGGGCAACGGGGGGATCGGCATCGCCGATCCCCCTGCTTTGT
>CANJXD010000432.1 GCA_947478535.1 Acetobacteraceae bacterium | reverse complement strand
TGCTGCTCGGCGCCACGACAACGCTGGCCGCGCCTTCCCTCGCGCGGGCGCAGGGGCGCCGGCCGCTGCGGATCGTTATCCCCTTCCCGCCCGGCGGGTCCGTCGATGGGCTCGGCCGTGTGCTGGCGGACCGGCTGGCGCCGGTGCTGGACCAGTCCGTGGTGGTCGATAACCGCAGCGGCGGCGGCGGGCTGATCGGCGCGGATGCGGTGGCGAAGGCGCCGCCAGATGGCACCACCATCGGCGTGATCGGCGCCGCGACGCTCTGCGCCGCGCCCTTCCTGCAGCAGACCATGCCCTTCGACGTCGCCCGCGACTTCCGCGCGGTGACACAGATCTCCGACAGCGCCGTGCTGCTGGCGGTCAACGCGGCCGTCGCGGCGCAGCGGGGCTGGACGGACATGGCGAGCCTGCTCGCCTGGACGCGCGCCAATCCCGGGGCGTTCAAGGTCGCCCACGCCGGGGCGGCGACAGTCAGCCACCTGACGCTGGCGGCGCTGTCCGCCCAGGCGCGGGCGGAATTCAACCAGATCCCCTATCGTGGCGGCGCGCAGATGACGGCGGACCTGTTGAACGGGACCATCGAAGGCAGCGCGGACCTGCCGACGGCGCTGGTGCCGCAGCTCGAAGCCGGGCGCATCCGCATCCTCGGCACCTCATCCGGGCGGCGGCTCGGCATGCTGCCGGCGATCCCGGCCTTCAGCGAGATGGCGGGGCTGGAAGGCTTCGATATCCGGTCCTGGAATATGATCGTGACGGCAGCGGGAACACCGGCGGCCGAAGTGGAACGCCTGGCGGCGGCGATCCGCCAGGTCGGCGGCACGCAGGGCTTCAAGGACGCGATGCGGCCGCTGGGCTATGACGCGGTGGTCAGCGAAAGCACTACCGCGGCGGCGGCGCTCATCGAGAGCGAAACGCCGAAATGGCGGCGGCTGGTGGAGGTTTCGGGGGCCAGGGTGAACTAGGAACTTCTCCCCTCACCCAACCCTCTCCCCGCTGGGGAGAGGGCTTTTCTCGACGCCTTAATCCGCGGTTGCGCCGACGGCCTGCACCACGACGCGCCAGCGGGCGCTTTCGGCGGCCATGAACTCGGCGAATTCGACGCGGCCCATGCGGCGGGGCAGGCTGCCGCCGGTGGTAATGCGGCCGCGCAGCTCCGGCTCCTCCATCGCGGCGAGCAGTTCCGTCTCCAGCCGCGCCAGAATCGGCTCCGGCACACCGGTCGGCGCGCAGAGGCCGAACCAGCCGGTGGAGACGATGTCCACCGCCTGCTCCTTCATCGTCGGCAGGTCCGGGAAGGCGGAGACGCGCTCCGCCCCGCTGACGGCGACGGGGCGCATCCGGCCGGTCTGCGCCATCTGCGTGACGGCGGAGATCGACTGGAACAGCATGTCGATGCGGCCCTCGATCAGGTCCGTGTTCATCTGGCCACTATTCGTATAGGGCAGGTGCTGCATCGGCAGGCCGGTGATGATCTGGAACTGGCTGCCCGCGAGGTGCTGGGAAGACCCGGCGCCGACCGAGCCGAAATTGACCGGCCGGTTCTGCGCCCTCGCCCAGGCGATGAATTCCTGCAGGTTGCGCGCCGGCACCGAGGGCGGGATGACGACGATGTTCGGCACCAGGGCGATCATGCCGATGGCGGCGAAATCCTTCTCAGGGTCGAAGGGCATGTTGCGATACAGCCACTTGTTCGCAGCGTTCGCGGCGATCGAGGCGAGGCCCACCGTGTAGCCATCGGCCGGCGCGCGGGCGACGGCGGTCATGCCGATATTGGTGCCGGCGCCGGGCCGGTTATCCACCACCACGGGCTGGCCGAGCCGGGCGCCCAGCCGGTCCCCCACCAGGCGGGACAGCACATCCCCGGCGCCACCGGCCGGGCCAGGATTGATCCAGCGGATCGCGCGGTTCGGCCAATCTCCGGTGGATTGCGCCGAAGCCGGCGCGGCAAGACCAACGGCGGAAACCCCGAGCAGCGCCGCGCGCCGCGTCAGGCTGAACTGTGACATAGCTGGAACTCCTGAACCTTGCCCCACGGCATGGGGTGGACCTTGACCCTGAGGGTGGGGTTTTCCTGGCCCCCTGTGCAAGACCGTCAGACGGGTAAATCATCGCGCGGTGGGGTGGGGCCTGCCGCGTGGCGCGGCAGGCTGCCCGCCATGATGGCGAGAATCCGGAGGGTGTGATGGCTGATGCTTTGGCGTGGCGCTGCAAGTTCGGCGTGATGGGTCCGTCCACGAACACCATCGTGCAGCCGGACTACGACAACATGCGCCCGGCTGGCGTGACCAACCACTACAGCCGCATCTACACGCCGAACTCGGACGCGATCTCGAACGAGACCTTCCTCGCCGGCGCGCGGCTGATCGGCGGCAATACGCTGGATGCCGTGAAGTCCGTGATGACCTGCGCGCCGGACCACCTGGTGATGGGCATGTCGGCCGTGACCTTCTTCGACGGCGCCAAGGGCGCTGACGCTTTCGTGAAGCAGGTGGAGGACATGTCCGGCCTGAAGATCAGCGTCGGCAGCCATGCCTGCACCGCGGCGATGAACGCCTATGGCGGCGTGAAGCGCATCGCGATCCTGTCGCCTTATTGGCCGGCGATGAACGAGCAGGTGTCGCAGTATTTCACCGATATGGGCTTCAGCGTGGTGCGCGATGTCGCGCTGCATTGCCGGTCCTGGGTCGGCATCGCCGAGGTCACGCCGCAGCAATGCGTCGATGCCATCAAGACGCTGGATGGCGACGACGTGGACGCGATCGTGCAGGTCGGCACGAACCTGTCGATGGTGAAGGTCGCGGCGATGGCGGAGATGTGGCTCGGCAAGCCGGTGATCGCGATCAATACCGCGACCTATTGGCACGCGCTGCGGGCGCGCGGGATCATGGACAAGGTCGAAGGCTGCGGGAAGCTGCTCGAACGGTTCTGACCGGGCGGCACCCTCGCCCCCTGATGGGGCGAGGGTCCAGGGGCGCTAAGCCGGCAGTTGCTGGGGGCTGGTCCAGGAGATGGTGCCGACGGCGTTGCAGGTGCCGCAGGACGGTGCCCAGGCGGCATGGTCGGTGCCGCAGGCCGAACAACGCCAGCGGGGCTCCGGTGCCGCGGTGGCGGCGACGCGCAGCCACTTCGCCTGGGCGGCGCGGCCTTCGGGCAGCTCCCCCTTTTCCACTTCCTCCAGGTCGCACAGCGCGAGGTAGGCGCGGCGATCGGCGCGGCCGGTGGCGACCAGGGCTTCCAGTTCCGCCCGCGCGCGGCCGGTAAGGCCGGCCTCGATGGCGGCGCGGCCCAGCAGCAGGTGGCTTTCCGGGTGCTTCGGATTGCCATGCACCAGCGTCTCCGCCGCCTTCACCTTGTGCAGCGCATCGGCCTCATCGCGCAGGTACTCCGTGGCGAGGCCGGGATGCGGGCGGGCGGTCCAGCCCTGTTCGAGCACCGCCCGCGCCCGGCGGGGGCTGCCGCTGGCACGCAGCCGGGCGGCATGGGCGAGTGCCGCCGGGGCGAAGCCGGGGTCGGCCGTGAAGGCCTGGCGTTCGAGATCCGCCGCCTTCACCGCATCGGGCTCCTGCTCCGCCGCGGCCAAGGCGAGCCCGGCCGTGCCGCTGCCGGGGGCGGCGAGGCCGAGCGCTTCGCGCCAGTCCCGCGTGCGCAGCGCCAGCGTCTCCCGCTCCTGCCGCAGCCAGGCGGCACCGGGCTGGGCGGCCTCGGCTTCGCGGGCAAGCCGCTGGGCGGTCGGCCAATCCTCACGCTGGATGGCCTGGCGCAGCAGGCCGCGCAGGCCGAGGAACTTCGAATCCGGACGGGTGGCGAGCAGTTGAAACACTTCCGCCGCCGCATCCTCCTGCCCCGCCAGGCGCTCGGCCTCGGCGGCGAGCAGCAGGGTCTGGGCGCTGTCGCCCAGCGCCTTGCGGGCGCGGCGCACCTCGATGCGGGCGATATCGGGGGCGCCGGCGGCCAGCGCCACCAGGGCCCGCGTCAGCGCGGCTTCGCCGTCCACGCGGTGGCGGGCATCGCGCCGCGCGCGCAGCCGGCCGGGCAGACGGCGGAGCAGGCCGATGAAGGCGAGGCTGAGGTGCAGCAGCAGAAACAGCGCCGCCAGCAGCAGCAGCGCGACGGGCAGGGTGAGGAAGACCTCCGCCTCCCCCACCCGGATTTCGACATCGCCGCCCATCCGGGCGAGCCACAGGATGCCGGCGAGGCCGGCTGCGAGGATGACCAGGTAGACCAGGGCGCGGCGCATGGCGGGGCTCTCAGCCCGCTGCCAGGGCGCGGAGCGCGGCGCGCGCGGCGACCAGCGCTTCCGCCTGCCCGATCCAGCCGCGCATCGCCTCCTTCGCCGGGGCAGAAAGGCGGGCGAGGCGCGTCAGCGCACCTTCGAGGTCCCCGGCTTCCACCGCGCGGCGGGCGCGCTCGATCTCGGCGGCGGCGGCATCGCCCCACAGGACTTCCTCCCCCCGGCGGACGGTGACGAGGCCGGAGAGGCGGGAGACCGCGGCATCCAGCACCCCCTGCCCGTCCCGGGCGGGCTCGCTGGCGGTGCGGCCGGCGCGAGCGGCGTCCTCGAAGGTAAGGCGCAGCGCGGATTCGGTGGGGGGGGCCTCGGTGGCGAAGCGCGTCAGCGGCGCGGGGGCATCCCGCAGCGCGGCGAGCGCGGGGCCGAGCGGGCGACCGGCTTCGAGCCCCGCGCGCAGGGCATCGAGCGTCGCCATGCGGCCGGCGCGGCCTTCCAGGGCCGAAAGGCGCTGGGCGGTGCCTTCGAGGGCGGCGAGACGGGTGGCCTGCGCCTCGATGGTGGCGCCGCGGGCGGCGAGCCCTGCTTCCAGCGTGGCGAGGCGCGCGGCCAGGGCCGATTCGGTCGCACCGAGGCGCTGGGCGGTCTGCCCCTGCGCCTGTTCGAGCAGCGCGGCGCGGCCCGTCACGTCCCGCGCCAGGGCCTCGATGCGGGCGGCATTGGCGGCGGCGCGGGCTTCCTCCTGCCGGACGGCGCCCTCGGCGCGGTCCGAAAGCCGGTCGAGCCGCAGCGTCTGGGCTTCCAGGGCGCTGCGGCTGGCGAGTGCGGTGGGATCCAGCACCGGGCGGGCGGCGATATCGCGCGCCAGGCGCTCCGTCGTGGCGAGGCGGGTCTCGAGCGGCGCGAG
>CANJXD010000431.1 GCA_947478535.1 Acetobacteraceae bacterium | reverse complement strand
TAACCTGCCGATGACGAACGGAGCGGCAGCACCTTGGACGCGGACGGCATCGGCACCCTGGTTTGGCGTGGCGGAGAGATCCTTGCCGCAATCCTCATCGCCGTGATGCTGCTGCGCCTGGCCACCGCAGGCTTCACGCTTGTCGCGCCACAGGATGCCGGGGCGGTGCCGGTGCTCCATGTCGCGGCCATCGTCGCCGGGGTCGGCGCCGGGGGTGCGCTGCTGCTCGCCATGCCGCATGCGGAGGCCTTCCGTCTCAGCCGGTTGTTCGCCGCCGATAGTCCCTGGGCCATCGGCCTGGGTGAGTTCATCACCGGCTTCGCCCTGCCAGGCACCGATGCGCTGGCCGGTGCGCTGGTCGCGATGCGGGATGCCGATGGCGCCGGCGCGGCCATCGGCTGGCTTGCCGCGCTCGTGCTGGCGGGCGGCGCCTTCATCGCGCTGCGCGGCTGGCGCGGCATGGCGCGGCTGCGGGCGCTGGTGGCCTTCCTGCTGCTGATGGCGGTCTCGGCGCTGCTGCTGCACTACACCGTCCATCTGCTCGCCTGGCTCGCGGCGCGGCTCGGCTTCTGGGTGTTCCTGCTGCTGCTGCTGCTGTTCCAACGCTGGCGCCACGCGCCACCCGCGACCGGCAGCGGCGGGCACTGATACCGGCGCCGTCCCATCGCCCAGCATCACTGCACTTCCATCAACGCGAGGAACGGCCGCGGCGTCAGCAGGGCGTGGTCCCCGGCATAGGGAAAGGCGAGTTTCAGCGAGACCAGCAGCACCAGGCCGACAATCACCGCGATGACGCTGCCCATGGCGAAATGCATCGCCGCATTGCCGCCACCGAAGAACCACTGGAAGGCGATGACGGACACGGACACGGTCAGCACCAGCATCCAGATCAGCCCGGCGAGGGAGCGGGAGGTGACGGAAAGCCGCGCGATCCGCGCTTCCGCCACGCCGCCCAGCCAATCCCCGATCTTCTGCTGCAAGGCCTGCTGGCCCGGCGTTTCCCCGTTCAGGTCGAGGAAGGTGCGCGTCAGCCGCTGGAACGCCGTATCGGACGCCTGGGACGGTGTTCCCGCCTGCATCGCCGGCCAGTCGGAGGAGACGACGGTGGAGGCATAGCCGCGGATCGCCGAACGCATTTCACCGCGTGCCGGCGCGAACTCCACGCCGCTGAAGGTATCGACCGACAGCGCCAGCATATAAAGGCCGCTCGCCTCCTTCTGCAGCGTGTCGCGCGCGGTCTGGTAGCCGTCCCAGCCACCGGGGCCGCCCGCGCCTTCGCTCGTCGCCTCGTCAAGAAATTCGTGGATGCCGCGCACCACGCCGACACCGGACTGGTTCCGGCTGTGCTGGCGCTTGGCGTACAGGTAGAAGACGCGGACCTGGTCGTAATCCTCATTGGCGATGGTGCGCGCATTCGGCACCGTGCCATCCAGGCTGACCGCGACGAAGTTGCCACCGCTGGCCACCAGCTGGTCATAGGTCATCACCGCCAGCGTGCCAGGAGTTGCCGCCATCAGCGCCGCCGGAACCTCGGCTGCCGGCACGATGCGCACCACGCCATCGGTGCGGTCCGTCACGCATTTGGCGCGGCGGTAATTGGCTTCGAAGATCAGGCGAATTTCCTTCACCTGACGGCAGCCGGCTTCCATCACCAGGTCGTCGAACAGCACATGCGTGCCAGAATCCTGCGCCGGCAGGATCATGCGAATGTCGGTGCGCGGCAGGCCGGGCGCGACATCGGACCAGAGCCGCGCGCGGTTCGGCACGAATTCGTCATTGCGCGGCTGTTCCGCCGCCAACGCCGTCCAGACCTGGCGGGAGGTGAGCGCCGGGGCCGCTTCGCCGCGCCGCGCGGCGATGACGACGGCGCCATAGCCGATCTGCAACTCGACGATGTCCCGCACGCCATTGCCGTTGCAGGATTCGACCATCGCGTGCGGCATGCGCCGGGTGGAGACGACGATGTCCGGCGTCTGCGGCCCGACCCCGGTGCAGAACAGTTCAAGCGCCCGGGCGGAGCCCAGGGACTGCACGATCGGCGGCAGCACGCCGGCATGGCGTTCCGTGAAGCTCCGGGTCAGCAACCCGGTGAGCGAGGCGGAGGACGATGACCCCACGACGACCAGACGGTCGCGCAGCGTCATGCTGGTCTGCGCGGAGGCGGTTCCGAAGCCGAGCGCGAGCGCGCCAGCGACGACAGCAGGGATGATCCGGCGCAAGGACGCCTCCTTCCGGAAGGGGTGAGTGGAATTGGTCACGAGGGGTTGGCCGCAGTGGCCGCCAGCGGTGCTGGGGCCTAGCCATGGGTTTGACCCGGGGGAGGTTGACCCGGGGTGGGAGCAAGGATGCGCAACAGCGTCTCCTGCACCGCCTGTTCGACGGAAAGCCGCGCTCGGGCTTGGGCGAGCCAGCCACTGAGCAGCGGTTGCAGAGAGGTATCGAGCGCCGCGGCATCGGCCACCGCGCCCGCCAGGTTGCCGCGGCGCAGTTGGCGCACGACGCCGGCGATCGCCTGTTCCTGGTCGGTCGGCGGCGGCGGTGCCGTCAGCCCGATGGAGGCGAAGCCCCCCCGGACGATCGCCACGGTATGATCCAGCGTATCGCCCTGGCGCGGCGCGCGGGCCTGCAGTTGCGGCATCATCGCCACGAAGCGCTCACGCAGTTCCGCCTCGGACGGCAGACCGCGCGCGGCGTGGCTGGCCAGCACCTCCGCCGCCATGCGGGACAGCGCCTCGGGGGGCGCGAGTTCGGCCATCGCCTGGTATTCGCGCAGCCAGGGGCGCGGCGTGGTAATGCTCGCCTGCAGCAGCAGCGCCGCGGCGAGGAAACGGTCCCCCTGCGGGCCGCGTTCCGCCACCAGGCGCTCCACATCCCGCACCCGGGCCTCTGTGCGGCTGGACCCGGCGGCGGCGGCCTGCGCCGCTTCCTCCGCCCGCTGTGTGGCGTCCGCCAGGCTGCCCAGCGCCACCTCCAGCCGACCAAGTCGGGCCAGCAGGGCATCGAGGGCTGGACCATCGGGGGAGGCGGCAAGGGGGGTGGTCGTTGCGGCCATGGCCGGCACCGAACCCGGCGCTACCCGAGCCTCACCTCGACCGACCGCCAGGACGCCAACCAGGCACGCCACGGTGAGGCCGGCGACAACGCCGATGCCGATCATCGCCGGTCGGTTGGCCGTCATTCGCGCCGCGTCCGCGAGGACCGCGCCCTCCATCGGCGCCATCACGCCTGCCACGCGGGTGCCCCGGTCCCCAGCGGGCCGGTCACCAGCGGGCCGGTCACCAGCAGCAACGGCAAGGCGCTTCTGACGGGGCATGGAGCGTAGCGCTGACACGGTTGATCGAATCCCGGCTTGGGGGGGGTTCTGCGAAAGGCATGAGGACGCAAGGCACGGCAGCCCCTTTCGGGACCTGCCGACCACCTCACCATGCCGTCGTTAAGATTCGACTTATCGGGGAAGCGACCGGCTTTTTGCCGTGTTGCTTTCTAGGCTCCACCAATTAATCGGATGTTACCCAGCCAGAATTCCTACTACAATATTCAAGTATATCAGATAAAATTCACACAAAAAACCAAATACAGCAATTATTTGAGTGTATTATGGAGTATTTCCTGGGTTTCGAAACAATATCTCGGCCAATACTACCGAAATCGGCCCCGGAATGGAGGCTCTTAAACGACAACGGCCGGCCCCCTTCCCGGGGACCGGCCGTGCCTTGCGCCGCTCGGCAGCCTTGGGCGTCGAAGCGCCTCACACGTCGAGGTTGGCGACCTTCAGCGCGTTGCCCACGATGAATTCGCGCCGGGGCTCCACGACATCCCCCATCAGGGTCGAGAAGACCTGCTCCGCATCCTCCACATCCTCCACCCGCACCCGCAGCAGCGTCCGCACGCTGGGATCCAGCGTGGTCTTCCAGAGCTGGTCGGGGTTCATCTCCCCCAGCCCCTTGAAGCGCTGGATCGTCAGGCCGCGCCGGCCCTGGGTGATGATGCGGTCGAAGACCAGCAGCGGGCCGTGCTGCACCGTCTCCTGCGCCTCGAAGCCGAGCATCGCCGGACCGCCGGCGTAATCCCGCGCGAAGACCTCGCGGCGTTCATCCAGCCAGCGCGCCTCGGCACTGCGCAGCGCCGCGGGGTCCAGCAGATGGCGTTCCGTCACGCCACGCACCACGCGGAACAACGCGAGGCCCGCGCCATCCGCCGTCGCCTTCCAGCCGCGCTCGGTGGGCGGTGCCAGCGCATCCAACCGCGTCGCCAGCAGCGCAGCGCCGGCCAGCGCGCGATCGGGGTCGAGCGTCAAGGCCCCGGCGGCGGCCGCCTGTTCGATGACACCGGCCGGCACCTGCGTGGCGAGCCGGCGGATGCGGGCGGCGACCTGGCGCAGCCGCTCCACCTCCTCCCGCAGTTCCTCGCCGCGCACTTCCCGCCCATCGGCGTAGCGCAGCCGGGCGCCGATCAGCGCCTTTTCCAGCAGGAAGTCTTCCAGCGCGCGGTCATCCTTCAGATACCGCTCATCATTGCCGCGCTTGGCCCGATAGAGTGGCGGCTGCGCGATATACAGGTGCCCGCGGTCGATCAGCGACGGCATCTGCCGGAAGAAGAAGGTCAGCAGCAGAGTACGGATATGGCTGCCGTCCACATCGGCATCCGTCATGATGACGATGCGGTGGTAGCGCAGCTTGTCGGCGGAAAATCCGCCCTTATCCGTTGGCCCCGGGCCGATGCCGGTGCCCAGCGCCGTGATCAGGGTGCCGATTTCCGCGCTGGACAGCATCTTGTCCATCCGCGCCCGCTCGACATTCAGGATCTTGCCCTTCAGCGGCAGGATCGCCTGGAAGCGCCGGTCCCGCCCCTGCTTGGCCGAGCCACCCGCGCTGTCACCCTCGACGATGAAGATCTCGGATTTGGCCGGGTCCTTCTCCTGGCAATCCGCCAGCTTGCCCGGCAGGGTCGAGATATCGAGCGCGTTCTTGCGACCGACCTTGTCCCGCGCCAGCTGCGCCGCCTTCCGCGCGGCGGCGGAGAGCACCACCTGCTCGATGACGAGCTTGGCTTCCTTCGGATGCGTCTCGAACCAGTGGGACAGCGCGTCGGCGACGGCCATGTGCACCACCGGCTGCACCTCGGACGACACCAGCTTGTCC
>CANJXD010000430.1 GCA_947478535.1 Acetobacteraceae bacterium | reverse complement strand
GGCCGAGCTTCATCGAGACCTTGGCCTGGAACTGGTCATCGCCGATCCGTTCCACGCTCTCGCAGCCCGGGATCGCCGCCTGCAACACGGCCGCGTCGTTCAACGCTTCCCAGACCTTCACGCGCGGCGCCGCAATCCGCCTCTCGCCCGTCATTTCCATGCCAGAGCACTCCATCCTGTGGCCCGGAAGTTAGGCCCGGAGTGGCCGGTCGGAAAGGGCAAGGGTGCCGGCGGGGCCGGATCGTGACGGGGCGGCGCCGAGAGGGTATGGCATGGGAGGTCAGGGGAGGCTGGGGATGATGCGTTCAGGCATGCGGAGACTGGCCTGGCTGGCGGGGTCCGCCATGCTGCTGGCGCCCGGCGCGGCGCTGGCGGCGGGAGGCGTGCCGGATTCCGCCCTGTCGCTTGCCTGGGGAGTTCCCTTCGTCGGCATCCTGCTGTCGATCGCCCTGCTGCCGCTGGTCGCGGCGCCGGTCTGGCACCACCATTACGGCAAGATCGCCGCCGGCTGGGGGGCGGCCTTCCTGCTGCCCTTCGGGCTCGCCTTCGGGCCGGGCGCGGCCTGGTATGAATTCACTCACGTCGCCGTGCTGGAATACATCCCCTTCATCGCGCTGATCACAGCGCTCTACACCGCGGGCGGGGGTGTGCTGCTGCGCGGCAGCCTGGTCGGCACGCCCACCGTCAACCTTACGCTGCTGGCCATTGGCACCGTGCTGGCGAGCCTGATGGGCACGACCGGCGCGGCGATGGTGCTGATCCGCCCGGTCATCCGCGCCAATGCCTTCCGCAAGCGGAAGATGCACACCTTCGTGTTCTTCATCTTCCTGGTCGCCAATATCGGCGGCAGCCTGACGCCGGTGGGCGACCCGCCGCTGTATCTCGGCTTCCTCCGCGGCGTATCCTTCTTCTGGCCGACGACGCATATGTTCGGGGAATTCCTGACCTGCGCGGTCATCCTGCTGGCGTTGTACTGGGTGCTCGACACCCTCGCCTGGCGGCGGGAGAAGCCGGTGGCGCCGGCGGGGACTGGGGAGAAGCTGGCCATCGAGGGCTGGCTCAATGTCGGCCTGCTCGGCGCCATCGTCGCCGTGGTCATCGCCATGGGGTATGTGAAGCTCGGTGCTGTCTCGATCCTCGGGCACACCATGCCGCTGGAAAACGCGCTGGGCGTCCTCGCTTTCGGGGCCATCACCCTGGTGTCGGTCTTCGCCACATCGAAGGCACTGCGGGAGGCGAATGGCTTCGCCTGGGGCGCGATCCTCGAAGTCGCCAAGCTGTTCGCGGCCATCTTCCTCACCATGGCGCCGGTTCTCGCCATCCTGCGGGCGGGGAAGGATGGCGCGGCGGCGGGGCTGGTGGCGCTGACCTCGGATGCCAGCGGGGCGCCGATCCCCTGGGTATACTTCTGGCTGGCCGGCGCGCTGTCCTCCTTCCTCGACAATGCGCCAACCTACATCGTGTTCTTCGAACTGGCCGGCGGCGATGCGCAGGTCCTGATGGGGCAGGGGGCGCTGACGCTGGCGGCGATTTCCTGCGGCGCGGTGTTCATGGGCGCCAACAGCTACATCGGCAACGCGCCGAACTTCATGGTCAAGGCGATCGTGGAGGAGAATGGCGAACGCATGCCCAGCTTCTTCGGCTACTGCGCCTGGGCCGCCTGCATCCTGGTCCCGCTGTTCGTCCTCGTGACCTTCATCTTCTTCTGAGGGGCATGGGGGCGGCGTTGACAGGCGCCCCCATCCCGGCAGGATGAACCGGAAGACACGAACGAAGACGGGAACCGCCATGCCCTCGCGACGCCTAGCCCTGACGGCCCTTGGCGGAGCGTTCGCCGCTTCCGCCCTGCCGGGAAGCGGCGCTCTCGCGCAGGCCGCCTACCCCGCGCGCCCGATCCGGATCATCATCCCCTTCGCCGCGGGCGGCCCCACCGACATCGTCGCCCGCCTGATCGCGGACCGCATGGCGGCCCGGCTCGGCCAGCCCGTCGTGGTCGATGCCCGCCCCGGCGCCGGCGGCGCCATCGCGGCGGAAGCCGTGGCCCGCGCCGCGCCGGATGGCCACACCCTTCTGATCGGCACCGCCACCACCCATGCCGTCAACCCGACGCTGCAGGACGGAAGGCTGCCCTTCCACCCCATCCGCGACTTCGCGCCGATCGCCCAGATCGCCCGCGTGCCCATCGTGCTGGTGACGCATCCCGGCCTGCCGGCGCGCGACCTGCCGGAATTCATCGCGCTGCTGCGCGCCAGGCCCGGCCAGATGAACTACGGCTCCTCCGGCACCGGTTCCATGGGCCACCTGGCAGCCGTGCTGCTGATGCAACAGCTCGGCACCCAGGCCACCCACATCCCCTATCGCGGCTCCGCGCCGATGGCGGCCGATCTCCTCGCCGGCCGGGTCGACTTCGCGACCGATGCGCTGGCCTCCGTCGTCCCCTTCGTGCAAGACAACCGCATCCGCGCGCTCGCCATCGCCACGCCGGACCGCGCCGCCGCCCTGCCGAACCTGCCGACCTTCGCCGAGGCCGGCCTGCCGGGGTTCGAGGCCTATACCTGGAACGTCGTCTTTGCCCCCGCCGGCACGCCAGCGCCCATCATCCAGCTGCTGAACACGACGCTGAATGCCGTGGTCGGCGAAGCCGATGTCGCGCAGCGCCTGTCGGAGATGGGGCAGCCCGCCGTCACCGGCACCACGCCGCAAGGCACCGCCGCCTTCGTGCAGGCCGAGCTGACGAAGTGGGAGCCGGTGGTCCGCGCTTCCGGCGCGACAGCGAGCTGAGGCGACACCGCATGGACGATCTCCGGTCGATCTACCCCGAGCCCACGGCGCTGGCCGTGGCGAAGCAGCTCGACACGCTCGATGAATTCGCGCGGCTCTTCATCGCCCGCTCCCCCTTCATGGTGATGGCGACCGCGGATGCGGACGGCAACTGCGATGCCTCCCCCCGCGGCGACGCGCCCGGCTTCGTCGTGGTGCTGGACGACAGGCGCCTGCTGATCCCCGACCGCCCCGGCAACAACCGCGTGGACAGCCTGCAGAACCTGGCCGCCAACCCGAAGGTCGGGCTGCTGTTCTTCGTGCCGGGGGTGCTGGAGACGCTGCGCGTCAACGGCAGCGCCGCCCTGGTGACGGACACCGCCACGCTGGGCGGCCTGGCCGCGCAGGACCGCCTGCCGAAAAGCGCCCTGCTGGTCACGGTGGAGGAGGTCTTCTTCCATTGCGGCAAGGCGCTGAAGCGCAGCGCCCTCTGGGACCCCGCCCGCCACGCCGCACCCGGCGAGATCCCGAGCCTCGGCCGCATCCTCGCCCGCCAGACCGGCCGGATCGGGGAGCAGGAGGCCGAGACGCGCGTCGCCCATGCCTATGAGGCGCATCTCTACTGACGGGACCGCACCACATGGACGACGCCGGCTTCATGGCCGAGGCCCTTGCCGAAGCCCAGCGCGGCTTCGATGAAGGCGGCGTGCCGGTCGGCGCCGTGCTGGTGGGCGTCGAAGGCCGCCTGCTCGGGGGCGGGCATAATCGCCGCGTCCAGGACGGCGACCCCATCGCGCATGGGGAGATGGATTGCCTCCGCCGCGTCGGCCGGATGCGGAGCTATGCCGGCACCACGCTCTACACCACGCTCACCCCCTGCATGATGTGCACCGGCACCATCATCCAGTTCGGTATTTCCCGCGTGGTGATCGGGGAGAACCGGTCCTTCGCGGGCAATGAGGATTTTCTCCGGTCGCGGGGCGTGGACGTCACGGTGCTGGACGACCCCGCCTGCACCGCGCTGATGCAACGTTTCCAGCGTGAGAAGCCTGCGGTCTGGGCGGAGGATATCGGGGTGGAGCCCGCTACCGGCTAGCCGCGCCTGGTCCGGGCTGGTAACCCTTCGCCGCCGCCACGTGCCGGCCAAAGACCCTGAGGACGAGGCTCCGATGCCCTATGTGATCGCCGACGACCTGCCGCATGAACCCGCCGGCGTGCGCTTTCGCGCGCTGCTCGACCGGCCGCAGATCCTGCAGATGCCTGGCGCCCATCTCGGCATCGCCGCCCTGCTGGCGAAGAAGCAGGGGTTCGAGGCGCTGTATCTGTCCGGTGCCGCCATGTCCGCCACCATGGGCCTGCCCGATCTCGGCATGATCACGGTCGATGAGGTCGCCTTCTTCGTCCGCCAGGTCGCCCGCGCAGCCGGCCTGCCGATGCTCGTCGATGGCGATACCGGCTATGGCGAGGCGCTGAACGTCATGCACATGGTCCGCGTCTTCGAGGAAGCCGGCGCCGGCGCCGTGCATCTGGAAGACCAACTGCTGCCGAAGAAGTGCGGCCACCTGAACGACAAGAAGCTGGCCGATGCCCGCGACATGGCCGCCAAGGTCGCCGCCGCCCGCAAGGCCCGCCGCCATCTGTACATCGTCGCCCGCACCGATGCCGCCGCCAGCGAGGGCATGGACGGCGCCGTGGCGCGCGCGAAGCTGTACCTGGAAGCCGGCGCCGATGCGGTGTTCCCGGAAGCCCTGACGACCCGGGAAATGTTCGCGGAATTCGCCCGCCGCATGCCCGGCGTGAAGATGCTGGCCAACATGACGGAATTCGGCCGCACGCCCTTCCTGACGGCGCAGGAATTCCAGGACCTCGGCTACCACATGGTGATCTGGCCGGTCAGCCACCTCCGCTGCGCCAACAAGGCGATGGAGGATCTGTACAAGGCGATCCGCAGCGATGGCGGCACCCAGAACATGCTGGGCCGCATGCAGACCCGCGCCGAGCTCTACGAGACCATCGGCTACCACGCCTATGAGTCGCTGGACTCGTCCCTGGTGAAGACCATCATCCCGACCGGCATGCCGCAGGCCTGAAGAGCCGGAGGGGGCGCTAAGCCCCCTCCCGCGCCCGCCGCAACGCCGCCTGCGCCATCGCGTCCAGCGCGTTGAGGAAGCGGGACTTGTCGGCGCCTGCCATCGGCGGCGGCCCGCCACCCATACCGAGTTCCCGCAGATGCTGGGACACGGCGCGCCCGGCCATGGCGCTGCCGATGTTGTTCTCGGTCCAGGGATGGCCCTTGAAGTTCAGCGCGAAGGCCTTCTTCTCCAGGCACCGTTTGGCCAGCGGGATATCCGCGGTCAGGCAGACATCGATGGGCGTCGCCT
>CANJXD010000429.1 GCA_947478535.1 Acetobacteraceae bacterium | reverse complement strand
GGGGTCGTGCAGGGTGAAGAAGATCCGCAGCAGGTTGCCGTAGGCAAGCTGCGCGGGGTCGAAGACCACCTGCACCACTTCCGCGTGACCGGTCTTCTTGCCGCAGACCTGTTCGTAGCTGGGGTTGGGCACATGGCCCCCGGCATAGCCGCTATGGACGCTGGTCACGCCGCGCAGGTCCCGCAAGGCCGCGTCGATGCACCAGAAGCAGCCGCCGCCGATGGTTGCCGTCTCTGTCGTCATGGTCCCGTCTCTCCTCGCTGATTGGCTCATCATGTGGTGACTTCGCCGGCGAGTGGGAGGGGGTTCCGCTGCGGCGCGGAGAAAGGCAGGGTATCCCCATGAGCCAGACCGATCCCCGCCTTGATGATGCCGTCGCCTTCGCCGTGGCGCACGAATCGCCCTTCCCGCGAGACCTGCTCGCGCATCTTGAATCCGGGCATTTCGACCCGCCACCGCACAATGCCGTCATCGGGCCGGTCTTCCCGCGCGGGGCCCCGAACGGGCTGATCGAGCGCGGCGGGGAAAGGCTGGCGTCCTGGGGCGACACGCGCCAGGCGGACATGACCTTCAGCGTGGCGAAATCCTACCTCAGCCTGCTGGCCGGCATCGCCCATGGCGACGGGCTGCTGCCCGACCTTGACGAGCCGGTCCGCGCCCGGGTCCATGATGGCGGCTTCGAGAGCGACCAGAACGCCAACATCACCTGGCGGCACCTGCTGACCAACACCTCCGAATGGGAGGGGGAGTTGTTCGGCAAATCCGACATCATCGACCGCGGGCGGGACCTGGCGCGGGAAGGCGCGGGGCCGAAGGGCATCGCGCGGCCGCTGCAGGCGCCGGGGACGCATTGGGAATACAACGACGTCCGGGTTAACCGCCTGTCGCTGTGCCTGCTGCACCTGTTCCGCCGCCCGCTGCCGGAAGTGTTCGCGGAGCGGATCATGGACCCGATCGGCGGCAGCCGGGACTGGGTCTGGTATCCCTACGACAATGCCTGGGTCGAGATCGATGGCCGCCGCCTGCCATCCGTGCCGGGCGGCACGCATTGGGGCGCCGGCATGCGGATCGGCGCGGAGGACCAGGCGCTGGTCGGGCGGCTGGTGCTGAACAAGGGGGCCTGGGGGGGACGGCAGATCGTCTCGCGCGAATGGATCGAATGGTCCACCACGCCCTGCCCGCTGAACCCCTCCTACGGCTTCCTGTGGTGGCTGAATGGGACAGGCAAGCAGGCGGGCGCGCCGCTCGACAGTGTCTTCGCCCAGGGTGCGGGCGGCAACTATACCTGGATCTGGCCGGGCGGCGACGTGGTGGCGGTGCTGCGTTGGGTGGACCCGGCGGCGCTGGGGCGGTTCTGCGGACTGGTGGCCAAGGCGCTGGGGTAGCGGGCAGCGCTTCAGAAGAAGCGCCGCGGCAGCGTCCCATTCTCCCGTGCCGTGCGTTCCAGCCCTTCCCGGTAGTCGGGGTGGGCGAGGCCGATGATGGCCCGCGCGCGTTCGGGCACTGACTTGCCCTTCAGGTTGGCGATGCCGAATTCGGTCACGACATACATCATGTCGGATCGCGGGGTCGTCACGATATTGCCCGGCGTCAGCGCGGTGACGATGCGGCTGCGGCGCTCCCCGTGCTTTTCGTAGGTCGAGGCGAGGCAGATGAAGCTTTTGCCGCCCGGGGAGGCATAGGCGCCGCGCACGAACTGCAACTGCCCGCCCGTGCCGCTGATGTGGCGGAAGCCGTCGCTCTCGCTTGCGGCCTGGCCCTGCATGTCGATCTGCGTGGTGTTGTTGATGGCGATCGCCTTCGGATTGCGGGCGATCACATCCGGCATGTTCGTGTAGTCCACGGGATGGCAGATGAAATCCGCATTCTCCGCCACCGTGTCGTACAGCTTCTTCGTCCCCAGCGCGAAGCTGTAGGCGATGCGGCCGATATCCAGCGCCTTGGCCGAACCGGTGATCCGCCCGGCGCGATAGAGATCGACCAGCCCGTCATTCAGCATCTCGCTGTGGATGCCCATGTTGCGGATGCCGGATTCGAGCAGCAGCGCGCAGACCGCGTTCGGCATCCCGCCGATGCCGATCTGCAGGCACGCGCCATCCTCCACCTGCCCCGCGATCAGCCGGGCAACGGCACGATCGACCTCGGTCGGCACGGTGTTCGGCAGTTCGGGCACCGGCGTCGCATCACCCTCGATGACGACATCGACATCGTTGTGATGCACCTGGTTGTCACTGCCGAAGACGCGCGGCAGGCTGGGTGAGACCTCGATGATGAGGGTCTTTGCGCGTTCGATCACGGCGCGATGCCAGAGGCTGGTCGGGCCGAGATTGTAGCAGCCCTGGCCATCCATCGGTGCCGCCTTCAGCACGGCGATATCGACGCGGTCGATGAAGCGGCGATAGTAGTCCGGGATTTCCCCCAGATTGCAGGGGATGTAGTGCGTCAGCCCTGCATCGTGTTTCTTCCGATCATAGCCGGAGAAGTGCCAGTTGAAGTTGGTGAAGACCGCGCCCTCGGGGTCCGCCTCCAGCACCGCGCGGGGACGCATGGACAGGCAGTTGCGGATGGTGATGTCCCGCAATTCGCCGCGCCTTGCGGCCAGCGCGCGGTCGAAGGCATCGGGCTGGTTCAGGGTGATGCCGTAATCCAGGATATCGCCGGACTGGACGAGCGCCGCGGCGTCCTCGGCGGTGGTGTGGCGCGGCTCGCCGGTTTTGCGCTTGGGCTGCATGGTGACTTCTCCACGGACCCGGACCCTAAGCCGGCGGCGTGGCGCGCGCCAGCGGGGCCGCAGCCCTCGGCGGGCGCACATTCCCTCGCGGCCCATGCTGGCTTAACCTTGGGGCAAGTCGATCAATCCAGAGGAAACTCCTGTATGCCCCGTTTCATCGTCCTGCCCGGCGACGGCATCGGCCCCGAGATCACGGAGGCCACCATCAACGTCCTGCGCGCGGCGGATGCGAAGTTCGGCCTCGGGATCGACTACGAATATCACGACATCGGGCTGAAGACCCTGGCTTCCCAGGGCACCACCCTGCCGGCTTCGGTGATGGAGGCCGCCAAGACCTGCGATGGCGTCATCCTCGGCCCGATCAGCCACCTTGATTATCCGACCAAGGACAAGGGCGGGATCAACGTCTCCGCCGCCTTCCGCGTGGGGATGGACCTCTATGCCAATGTTCGCCCCGCGCGCACGCGCCCGGGCCTCGGGCGGGGCCACCAGCCGCTTGACCTCGTCATCATGCGGGAGGCGACGGAGGGCTTCTACCCCGATCGCAACATGTTCCAGGGCAGCGGCGAATTCATGCCGACGCCGGATGTCGCGATCTCGATGCGCAAGCTGACGCGCAACGCCTGCATCCGCATCGCCGAGCGCGCGTTTGAGCTCGCCCGCATCCGCCGCCGCAAGGTCACGGCGGTGCACAAGGCCAACACCTTCATCGTGACGGATGGCTTCTGGCTGCGCTGCGTGCGCGAAGTGGCGCAACGCTTCCCCGATGTGGTGCTGGACGAGATCATCGTCGATGCCTGCGCCGCCATCCTGGTGCGCGACCCCGGCCGCTTCGACGTGCTGGTGGCGACGAATTTTCATGCCGACATCCTCTCCGACCTCGCCTCCGAACTCTCGGGCGGGCTGGGGCTCGCGGGTTCGACGAATGAGAATGAAGTGCTCTGCTGCGCCCAGGCCCAGCATGGCAGCGCGCCGGATATCCAGGGCCAGGACAAGGCGAATCCGACCTCGCTGATCCTCTCCGCCGCGATGCTGCTGGAATGGCATGAAAAGCGCCGCGGCAATGCGGCAGCCGGTGCGGCGGCGCGGGCGATCAACACGGCGATCGACGCCGCGCTGGCCGACCCGGCGACGCGCACCGTCGATCTCGGCGGGCCGATGGGCACCAAGGCCTTCGCCGCCCTCGTCGCGGCGAAGCTGGCGGCGTGAGCGTGCTGCTTGGCAGGCGGGCGCTCGCCGCGCTGCCGCTGGCCGGGCTGGCGCTGCCGGGCTGCGTCGCGGCGCAAGGCGAAGGGGGAGCCCGGCAGGGCTTCACCTTCCGCGACGGCATCGGCCGGCGCGCCGGCGGGCCGGAGTTGCCAATGCTCGGCTCGCTGGGCGGCGGCTTCGCGCGGGCGACGCGCGCCACCTGGTTCACGCCCGCGGGCTCGGTGGATGGCTTTTCCCGCGCCGATGAGATCTGGCCGAGCCGGCCGGTCCCGGCCGCCGGGGCCGCCACACCCTGGCGCCGCGCGGCGGCGGAACCGGCCATCGTCTTTGACGGCAATCCCCGCATCGCACCCGGGCGCTTCGACATCGAGGATTATCTCGACCGCAATCCCGTGACCGGCCTGCTGATCGCGCAGGACGATGCCATCCTGCTGGAACGCTACCAGTATGACCGCGGGCCGGCGCAGCGGATGACGTCCTTCTCGATGGCCAAGACCGTCATCGCGCTGCTGATCGGCATCGCCCAGGCGGAAGGGCTGATCCCCGATCTCGACGCGCCGGCGGCCACCCACGCGCCGTCCCTGGCCGGCACCGAATACGGCGAGACGCCGATCCGCCACCTGCTGACCATGTCCTCCGGCGTGCAGTTCCGGGAGGAGTATGACGGCGCGGATGATGCCGCCTTTCTCGGCCGGAATACGCTGGGCGGCGCCACGCAGGGCGGTGCCTCCGCGGTGGCGCCCTTCAACACCCGCATCGCTGCGCCCGGCGCGCGCGGGTACTACGCCTCCGCCGAGACCTTCGTGCTCGCGCTTGTGCTGCGCGGGGCAACGGGGCGGGACATCGCGGGCTATATGGCGGACAGGCTGTGGCAGCCGATGGGGGCGGAAGCCAATGCGAGCTGGCTGCTGGACCGCGGGGGCCATGAGCTCGGCTATATGGGCTTCCAGGCCGTGCTGCGGGATTATGCCCGGATCGGCATGCTGATGGCCCGGGCGGGACGGGTGGGGGACCGGCAGGTGGTGCCGGCGAATTGGGTGGCGGCGATGACGCGCAGCCACTTGATCCCGGCCCAGACCGGCGGGTATTTCGGCTACGGCTACCAAAGCTGGATCTTCCCGGAACGCGACAGCTTCTGCCTGCAAGGCGTGCGCGGGCAGATGATCTGCGTGCTGCCGGCCCGCCGCCTGGTGATGGCGGTGACAGCGGTGCG
>CANJXD010000428.1 GCA_947478535.1 Acetobacteraceae bacterium | reverse complement strand
GCGCACGGCCGATGCCAGGACGACCGAAGCGACGGGCGAGGCGACGATCATCCAGACCCGCCACCGCATCCCCGAAGCGCCGCTGCGCGAGGGCCAGATCCTCGTCTACCAGGTGCCGATCCCGGAGCCGATGGGCAGGCTTGAGCCGCGCATCGCGGAGACGCGAAAGCTGCACGCCATGGCGGATTACGGGCTGATGCAGGTGAAGCTCTATGAGGATATCGCCCGCTTCGGCCAGGTCGCGACCAGCTACAGCCACCCCGTCATGGTGCATGGCCGCTACCTGATGTCGCCCAGCCCGATCCCGGCCTTCGACAACCCGAAGATGGACCGCATGGCGGCGCTGCAGTTGTTCGGCGCCGGCCGGGAAAAGCGGATCTATGCCGTGCCGCCCTATACCAGCGTGAAGAGCCTGGATTTCGACGACCACCCGTTCCGGCCGATCCGCGCGCCGCATGCCTGCGAGCTCTGCGCCAGCGCCACCAGCTACCTCGATGAGGTGCTGACGGATGACACGGGCGGGCGGATCTTCGTCTGCTCCGATACGGATTATTGCCGCGAACAGCGCGGAGAAGCGCCATGAGCGACCTGCCTCTCATGCACGCTTCCGGCCTTCGCCTCCGCTTCGGATCGGTGACGGCGCTGGACGATGTCAGCCTCTCGATCTGGCCGGGGGAAGTGCTGGCCATCGTCGGCGAAAGCGGGTCCGGGAAGACCACGTTGCTGCGCGTGCTGGCCGGCCTTGTCGCGCCGGATGCCGGGCACGTCACCTATGATGGCGAGGACGTGGGCGCGATGGGCGAAGCCGCGCGCCGCCGCCTGATGCGGACGCAATGGGGCTTCGTCCACCAGAACCCGCGCGACGGGCTGCGGATGGGCGTTTCCGCCGGTGGCAATATCGGTGAACGCCTGATGGCGACCGGCGCGCGGCACTACGGCGATATCCGCGCCGAGGCGCTGCACTGGCTTTCCCGGGTGGAGATCGACGCGGCCCGCATCGATGACATCCCCGCGAAGTTTTCCGGCGGCATGCAGCAGCGCTTGCAGATCGCCCGCGTGCTGGTGACCAGGCCGCGCCTGGTGTTCATGGATGAACCGACGGGCGGGTTGGATGTTTCCGTCCAGGCCCGGCTGCTCGATATGCTGCGGGCACTGGCCGCCGATCTCGGCCTCGCCGTGGTGATCGTGACGCACGACATCGCCGCGGCGCGCCTGCTGGCGCACCGCCTGCTGGTGATGCGGCGCGGCGTGGTGGTGGAGGAAGGGCTGACGGACCGCGTGCTGGACGACCCGCAACACGCCTACACGCAATTGCTCGTCTCCTCGGTGCTGGCGGCATGAGCTGGCTGCTACGGGCCGAGGGCCTCGGGAAAACCTTCACCCTGCATCTGCAGGGCGGCGTTACGCTGCCGGTCCTGGCCGATGTGGCGCTCGACCTGCACGCCGGTGAATGCGTGGCGCTGGCCGGGCCTTCAGGGGCGGGAAAATCCACCCTGCTCCGCTGCCTCACCGGCAATTACGGCGCCGATGCCGGCCGCATCCTGGTCCGCCACGCCGGCGGGGTGGTCGATCTCGCCACCGCCGATCCCCGCACCGTGCGCGCGCTCCGGCGGGACACGATCGGCCATGTCTCGCAGTTCCTGCGCGTCATCCCCCGCGTGCCGGCGCTCGATATCGTGGCGGAGCCCCTGCTGGCCCGCGGCGTGGCGCCGGAGGCAGCCCGCGCCCGCGCCCGCGCCCTGCTGCTGCGCCTGAACGTGCCGGAACGGCTGCACGCCTTGCCGCCCGCCACCTTTTCCGGCGGCGAACAGCAGCGGATCAACCTTGCCCGCGGCTTCGCCGCCGACTACCCCATCCTCCTGCTGGATGAGCCGACCGCCAGCCTCGATTCCGCCAACCGGGAGGCCGTGATCGCGCTGATCGCGGAAGCCAAGGCGCGCGGGGCCGCAATGGCCGGCATCTTCCACGATAGCGAAGTGCGGGACCGCGTGGCCGACCGGCTGCTGATGGTCGCGCCGATCCGGGACGCCGCATGATGCACGAGACCATCCTGACGAATGCCCGCCTCGTCCTGCGCGATGAGGTCATCGACGGCACCATCGTCATCCACGGCGACCGGATCGCCGAGGTCCAGCCCGGCCGCAGCCACGCCCCCGGCGCACGCGACCTGGGCGGGGACCATGTGATTCCCGGCGTCGTCGATGTGCATACCGACAATCTCGAACGCCAGGTGCAGCCCCGCGCCACCGCCCGCTGGCCGAGCCGTTCCGCCATGCTGGCGCATGACAGCCAGACCGCGGCGGCGGGCGTGACGACGGTGCTGGATGCACTCTGCCTCGGCGATCTCGGCTTCGATGCCGGGCGGACGCAGACCTTCCTCGATGGGGTGAAGGACCTCGACGCGCTGGCCCATACCGGCCTGCTCCGCAGCGAGCATTTCCTGCATCTCCGCTGCGAACTGCCGGCCTCCGACATGGTGGAGTTGGTGGACCCGGTGGCGGACCATCCGCTGGTCCGCATGGTCAGCCTGATGGACCACACCCCCGGCGTCGGCCAGTACCGCGATGTGGAGCGGTATCGGAAGATGCGGGTGCGCCAGCATTCGCTGACGCCAGACCAGGTGGAAAAGCGTATCGGCGAATTGGTAGAACAGCGCGAAAGGCTGCGCGAGCGCCAGCGAAGCTGGCTGATCGAGCGCGTGCGCCACCGCCACCTGCCGCTGGCAAGCCATGACGATGACAGCCCGGAGCAGGTGGAAGCGAACGCCGCGGACGGCATCATGATCAGCGAATTCCCGGTGGCGATGGAAGCGGCGCTGGCGGCCAAGCGCCTCGGCGTCGCCGTCATCGCCGGGGCGCCCAACATCGTCCGCGGCGGCAGCCATTCCGGCAATGTCGCGGTGTCGGACCTGATCCGCGCCGGCGCCGTCGATGTGCTCGCCAGCGACTACGTCCCCCCCGCGATGATCGAGGCCGCCTGGCTTGCCGCCGCGGCCGGCGGCACGACCCTGCCCGCCGCCATCGCGATGATCACTGATACCGCCGCGGGGATGGCCGGCTTCACGGATCGCGGCCGCATCGAGGCCGGGCTGCGGGCCGACCTGGTGCAGATCCGCCCGCATGAGGGTCACGCCATCGTTCGCCAGGTCTGGCGGGCGGGGGAGCGGGTGGCGTGAGCGCCCTGCGCCCACCGGCCCGCTGATGCGCGTCGCGCTCTACTGGGCCCCCCGGCTCGAAGACCCGCTGCATCGCCTCGCCTCCCAATGGCTCGGGCGGGATGCCGAGACCGGGGCGGCGCTCCCCCAACCCGCCCTCCCCGGGCTCGACCTCGCGGACATCACGGCCGATGCGCGGCTCTATGGCCTGCACGCCACGCTGAAGCCCCCTTTCCGCCTGCGCACCAGCTGGGCGGCGATGCGGGAGGATGCGATGGCGCTGGCGGCCCGAACCCGGCCCTTCGCGCTGCCACCGCTGCGGCTTGCGGATCATCACGGCTTCCTCGCCCTGCTGGAGACGGAGAAATCCCTGGCCCTGCAGGATTTCGCGGATGCCTGCGTCGCCGGGCTCGAAGCGCATCGCGCGCCGCCGACGGACGCCGAGATCGCTCGCCGCAACCCGGCGCGGATGACGGAGCGGCAGCGGGAATTGATCGGGCTCTGGGGCTATCACTACGTCTTCGACGAATGGTGGTTCCACGTCACGCTGACCCGCCGCCTGAGTGCTGCGGAACGGGCCGTGGTGTGGCCGGCGCTGCAAGCGCATCTCGGCACCGTGCCGGCCACACGCCGGCGGGTGACCGAACTGTGCCTGTTCACCCAGGCCGGCCCCGGCGCGCCCTTCCTGCTGGCGGAGCGGCTGCCGCTCATGGGGTGACGGGATGGGGTGCCAAATGGGGTGATCACTTCGGCGGATGGCTGCCCGCGCATAAAGCAATATTGACCGCCGCGCCCCACCCTGCCCCTATCGCGCCCTTCCCGCCGCTGCACAGGCCATTGCCCATCATGTTCACAACGCGCCCCGAAATCGCCGGAACCCACGGCGTGGTGGCCTCCACCCACTGGATCGCCTCCCAGGTCGGGATGGCGGTGCTGGAGCGAGGCGGCAATGCCTTCGACGCCGCCGCCGCCGCCGGCTTCACGCTGAATGTCGTGGAGCCCCACCTGAACGGCCCGGGCGGCGACTGTCCCATCATCATCAACGATGCCAAGGCCGGCGCGCAGCGCGTGATCTGCGGCCAGGGCGTCTCGCCCTCGAAGCTCACGGTCAGCCACATCAAGGACCATCTGGGCCTCGACCTGATGCCCGGCACCGGCTTCCTCGCCGCCATGGTCCCCGGTGCCTTCGACAGCTGGGCGCTGATGCTGCGGGACTGGGGCACATGGTCCCTGCGGGACGTGATGTCCTACGCCATCGGCTATGCCCGCCGCGGCGTCCACTACGTCCCCCGCGTCGTCGCCACGCTGAATTCGGTCCGCCCGCTATTCGAGACGGAATGGCCGACATCGGCCGAGATCTGGCTCCGCAACGGCGGCCCGCAGCCCGGCGGGCTTTATGCCAACCCGACGCTCGCCGATACCTGGGAACGCCTGCTGCAGGAGGCCGAGGCTGCCGGGCATGACCGCGTCGCCCAGATCGAGGCCGCACGCAACGCCTGGTATGGCGGCTTCGTCGCGGAAGCCATCGGCGACTTCTTCGCCAAGAACGAATTGCTGGACACCTCCGGCCGCCGCCATGCCGGCGTGCTCTCGGCCGATGACATGGCCCGCTGGCGCGCCGGGATCGAGGCGCCGCTGAAGCGGGAGTATCGCGGCACCACGCTGCTGAAGTGCGGCGTCTGGTCGCAGGGCCCGACGATGCTGCAGACCATGGCGCTGCTCGAAGGCTTCGACATGGCGGCGATGGACCCGCTGGGCGAGCAGTTCGCGCACACCGTCATCGAGGCCATGAAGCTCGCCTTCGCGGATCGCGAAGCCTATTACGGCGACCCGGATTTCGTGGATGTCCCGATCCACCATTTGCTCTCCGATGCCTACAACGCCGAGCGTCGCAAGCTGATCGGCGAGACCGCCTCGATGGAGTTGCGCCCTGGCGCGCTGCCGGGGATGCCCACCCCCTGGGTCGATCACAACGCCGCCGCGCGGGCCGAATTGCTGACGCGCGCG
>CANJXD010000427.1 GCA_947478535.1 Acetobacteraceae bacterium | reverse complement strand
TGGCCGGCCATTCGCACGCGAAGAACATCATGCACCGCAAGGCGGCGCAGGGGGCCAAGAAGGCCCGCGCCTTCGGCAAGCTGATCCGGGAAATCACCGTCTCGGCCAAGCAGGGCATGCCCGATCCCGCGATGAACCCGCGCCTGCGCGCCGCGGTGAAGGCGGCCCTCACCGCCAACATGACGCGTGATACGATCGACCGCGCCATCAAGCGCGCCGCCTCCGGCGCGCAGGGGGAGGACTACCAGGAGGTCCGCTACGAGGGCTACGGCCCCTATGGCATCGCGGTGATCGTCGAGGCGCTGACCGATAACCGCAACCGCACCGGTGGCGATCTGCGGTCGCTATTCGCCAAGCATGGCGGCGCGCTGGGGGAGACGAATTCGGTCGCCTTCCAGTTCGAGAAGAAGGGCGTCCTGCGCTACCCCGCCGGCGCGGCCGATGCCGATACCATGCTGGAAGCCGCCATCGAGGCCGGCGCCGAGGATGTGGACACCAGCGAGGACGGCCACGAGGTCTCCTGCGCCGTCGAGGATTTCGCCGCTGTGCGGGATGCGCTGGAAGCGAAGTTCGGCACCGCCGATGCCGGCAAGCTCGAATGGTGGCCCTCCACCACCATCGACCTCGATGAAGACCGGGCGCGGGAGGTGCTGAAGCTGCTCGACCTGCTCGACGACAATGACGATGTGCAGAATGTCTATGCGAACTTCGAGGTGGATGCCGCGGCGATGGAGCGGCTTTCCGCCTGAAACGCGGTAAAGGAAGCGAATGGCACCGCGCCCGATTCGCATCCTTGGCCTCGACCCCGGCCTCCAGCACACGGGCTGGGGGCTGGTGGAGCATGACGGCTTCCGCCTGCGCTTCTGCGCGGAGGGCGTGATCTCCACCAAGGCGGCGGAGGAACTGCCCGCCCGGCTGCTGCAACTCCACCAGGGCCTGGCCGCCGTGATCCTCGAGATGCAGCCCGATGAGGCGGCGGTGGAGAACACCTATGTCGCCCGCAATCCGGAAAGCGCGCTGAAACTTGGCCAGGCCCGCGGTGTCGTGCTGCTGGCGCCCGCTCTGGCCGGCCTGCCGACGCGCGAATACGGCGCCATGGAAGTGAAGCGCGCCGTCGTCGGCAATGGCCATGCGGACAAGAAGCAGGTGCAGGCGATGGTGCGGCAGTTGCTCCCTGGCGTGACCTTCAAGCGCGCCGATGCCGCGGATGCACTGGCCATCGCCATCTGCCACGCCCATCACCGCAGCACGCGCAACGCCTATTCCGCCGCGGTGGCGAGGGCAGGAGGACGCCTGGCATGATCGCATCGCTGAAGGGCTTCGTCGAAGCCGTGCAGGATGGCGGCTGCGTGCTGGATGTGGGCGGCGTTGGCTACCTCGTCCACTGCTCCCGCAAGACGCTGGACCGGCTGACGGCGCGGGAGGGCGTGCAGAAGCTGCTGGTCGAAACCCGGGTCAGCCAGGATGCCATCACGCTGTTCGGCTTCCTCGATGCCCAGGAACGCGATGCCTTCCTCGCCTTGATCGAAGTGAAGACGGTGGGGCCGCAGAAGGCGCTGATCGTGCTGTCGGGCCTCACCCCCAACGAGCTCGCCCTCGCCATCGCGGCCAAGGAAAGGAAGCGCCTGTCGGAGGTGAAGGGCCTCGGCGCCGCCACCGCGACCCGCATCGTCGATGAACCCGCGATGCAGAAATGGGCCGTCGGCCGCGCGATGCCGGATGAAGATGGCGTGGGCGCCGGCGCCATCCTCGCCATCCCCGTGCAGGGGGCGGAAGCCGATGCCGCCTCGGCGCTGACCAATCTCGGCTGGAAGCGTCCGGAAGCCGCCGCCGCTGTCGCCCGCGCCGCGAAACGCCTCGGCCCTGACGCCGGCCTCAACGCCCTGATCACCGAGGCACTGCGGGAGATGGCGCCGCGATGAGTGAGGAACGGCTGACCGCCGGCGCGCGACAGGAGGAAGACGGCGCGGAAGGCTCGCTCCGTCCGCAGAGCCTGCGCGATTTCATCGGCCAGAAGACGCTGCGGGAGAATCTGGAAGTGTTCGTCGGCGCCGCGAAGCAGCGGGCGGAGGCGATGGACCATGTCCTGCTGTTCGGCCCGCCCGGCCTCGGCAAGACCACCCTGGCGCAGATCGTCTCCCGTGAACTGGGCGTGGGGTTTCGGGCGACGTCCGGCCCGATCCTGCAGAAATCCGGCGATCTCGCGGCGATCCTGACCAACCTGCAGCCGCGCGACGTGCTGTTCGTCGATGAGATCCACCGCCTGCAACCCGCCATCGAGGAGACCCTCTATCCCGCGATGGAGGATTTCTGCCTCGACCTCATCATCGGGGAGGGGCCGGCGGCGCGCACCGTGCGGATCGACCTGCCGCCCTTCACCCTGGTCGGCGCCACCACGCGGGCGGGGCTGCTGACCCAGCCGCTGCGCGATCGCTTCGGCATTCCCCTGCGGTTGCAGTTCTACACCGTGGAGGAGTTGCTGCTGATCGTCCGGCGTGGTGCGGAAAAGCTGGCCTTCGCGCTGTCCGAGGATGGTGCCCTTGAAATCGCGCGGCGGTCCCGGGGCACGCCGCGTGTGGCGGGGCGGCTGCTGCGGCGGATCCGCGATTTCGCCCTGGTCTCCGGCCGGGTCGCGGACCATCCCATGGTCGATAACGCGCTGGCGCGGCTGGAAGTGGACCGGCTGGGGCTGGATGCGCAGGACCGCCGCTACCTCCGCCGCATCGCCGAGCATCACAATGGCGGGCCGGTGGGGGTCGAGACCCTCGCGGCCGCCTTGGCCGAAAGCCGGGACACGCTGGAAGAAGTGGTCGAGCCGTTCCTGATCCAGGAAGGGCTGGTGCTGCGGACGCCGCGCGGGCGGATGCTGGGGGAGCCGGGCTGGCGGCATCTCGGCCTCGCCCCGCCTGCCTCGCTTTCGGCGCAACTTGACCTTCTGCGCGCCATCCCGCCGGGCGATGACGAGCCTGCATGAGCGCCTATCCGACGCACCATCGGCACGACCTCCGCGTGTATTTCGAGGATACCGATGCCGGCGGGGTCGCCTATCACGCGAACTACCTGAAATGGGCCGAAAGGGCCCGAACCGAATCCTTGCGTTCCATGCACTTGCCTCATGCGCTTATGATGGAGCGTTACGATGCGATGCTTGTGGTGCGGCGCATCGAAGTGGAGTATTCGGCCCCCGCCCGGCTTGATGACGCGCTTGTCGTCGAGACGCGGGTGTTTGCGCTGGGTGCGGCCACCCTCGACCTCGACCAGGTCGTGCTGCGGGGGGAGGTGGTGCTTGCGCGGCTGATGGTGGGCCTGGTCTGCGTCCGCGCGGGTGGGCTTCGCCCGACGCGCATTCCGCCACCATGGCGCGAAGCGCTCGGGCAACTTGCCGGGCCGCGGACGGCCTGAGTTGTGGCGCGGGCACTGGCCCCGCGACCGGGAGAGAAGGAGGTAGGCCCTTGGGCAACGTGACCACGCAGGCGCTCGCGCCGATGGCGCATGACCTGTCGCTGTGGGCGCTGTTCCTGCAGGCGGATTGGGTGGTGAAGGGGGTGATGATCTCCCTGCTGCTGGCTTCCGTCTGGGTCTGGGCCATCGTGTTCGAGAAGCTGACAGCGCTGCGCCGGGTGAACCGCGCGGCGGATGGCTTCGAGGACCGCTTCTGGTCCGGCGGGAGCCTTGAGGAATTGTTTACCCGGGAGGGGGAGGAGCCTTCGCACCCGCTGGCCGCCGTCTTTGGCGCCGCGATGCGCGAATGGCGCCGCTCCGCCGGCCGCAACCTGACCAGCGAGCTCGCCGTGGTCGGCATGAAGGAACGCGTGGAACGCGCCATGGTGGTGGCGATCCAGCGGGAGATGGACCGGCTGGAGCGCTGGATGGTGTTCCTGGCCACGGTCGGCTCCGCCGCCCCCTTCATCGGCCTGTTCGGCACGGTCTGGGGCATCATGAACAGCTTCTCCGCCATTGCGGGGATGCAGAACACCAACCTGGCCGTTGTCGCGCCCGGCATCGCGGAGGCGCTGTTCGCCACCGCGATCGGCCTGATCGCGGCCATTCCCTCCACCATCGCGTACAACAAGCTGGCCACCGACCTCGGCCGCTTCGCGAACCGGCTGGAAGCCTTCTCGTCCGAATTCGGCGCCATCCTGTCCCGCCAATCGGAAGCCGCGGCGGAACCCGGCGCGGCGCGGCGCCAGCCCCAATCCCCGCAGACGGGGGCCTGAGCCATGGCCGGCGCCATGATGGGATCGCGCAAAGCCACCCGCGGCGGCCGGGCCGCCTATCGCCCGATGAGCGAGATCAACGTCACGCCGCTGGTCGACGTCATGCTCGTGCTGCTCATCATCTTCATGGTGGCGGCACCGTTGATGACTGTCGGCGTGCCGGTCGATCTGCCGCGCACCCAGGCCTCGGCGCTGAACCAGGAACAGGAACCGCTCACCATCACCGTCAATGCGGAGGGCAAGGTCTTCCTGCAGGAGACGGAGGTGCAGCTGGAAGGCCTGGTCACCCAGCTCCGCGCCATTCTCGCCGCGCAGCCCGTGCAGGCCGGCCAGCCGGAACGCCGCATCTTCGTGCGCGGCGATCGCGCCATCAGCTACGGCCGCGTGATGGAAGTGATGGGTACGGTAAACGCCGCCGGCTTCAGCCGCGTGGCCCTGCTGGCCGAACAGCCCGCCGGCCAGCCCGCGCCCCGCCCAACCGCGCCCACCGCCCCGCGCGCCCCGGCGCGCCCCGCCCAGCCAGGGCGCTGAGGGAAAGCGGTCTTGTCAGGCTTTGCCCAGAGCCTCCCGCTGAGGCTCCCCCCGGAGGACACCGCGCTGCGGCGTTGGGCCGGGGTGTCGCTCGGCCTGCATCTGATGCTGGCGGTGGCGGGCTTTCTCTATGGCGTGGTGAAGCCCCTGCCGGCGCCGGAGGAAATGGCGGTGGCGGTCGAATTCGCCTCGCCCGATGCGCCGCAGCAGGCGCGCGGCGATCGCCCGGCGCAGGACAGCTCGCCCGACCCGGTGCCGGCGCCGCCGGATGTCAGCCCCGTGCCGGCCCCGCCGACGCCGCCGCGCCCGGAGCCTGCGCAGCCCGCTCCACCCCCACCACCACCGCCCCCGGCGCCGCCCGCGCCAGCCACGCCGGTGCCCCCGGTGCCGGCCACCCCGCCCGCGCCCACCCCGC
>CANJXD010000426.1 GCA_947478535.1 Acetobacteraceae bacterium | reverse complement strand
GGACCGGGGAGTAGATCGCATCGATCGGGATCAGGCCGATCGGCGCATCCTCGGGCCGGTTCTCGCTGGCCGGGACATAGCCCTTGCCGGTATCGACCGTCAGTTCCATCGACAGGCGAGCGCCGTCGTCGAGCGAGCAGATGACGAGTTCCGGATTGGCAATCTCGATATCGCCGGTCGTCTGGATCTGGCCAGCGGTGACTTCCCCGGGGCCGGTCGCCGTCAGCTGCAGCCGCTTCGGGCCATCGCCCTGGTAGCGCACGGCAAGCTGCTTCACGTTCAGGACGATGTCCGTCACGTCTTCCCGCACGCCCTGGAGGCTGCTGAACTCGTGCAGCGCGCCATCGATGCGGATCGCCGTCACGGCGGCGCCCTGAAGCGACGACAGCAGGATGCGACGCAGCGCGTTGCCGAGCGTCATGCCGAAGCCACGCTCCAGCGGCTCCGCGACGATCGTCGCCGTCCGAGTCGGGTCAGAACCCAGCTCGACGTCCTTCTTCGTCTCGATCAGCGAACGCCAATTCTTCTCGATCACGGTCTTTTCCCCTGCCCGGCCATCAGCACCGCGCGCACCCCTGGGGCGCGCGCGGCCAACGCCACGTCATCAGACGCGGCGGCGCTTCCGGGGGCGGCAGCCATTGTGCGGGATGGGCGTCACGTCGCGGATGGCGGTGACGTAGAAGCCCACTGCCTGCAGCGCGCGCAGCGCGGACTCACGACCCGAACCCGGACCGGAGACCTGGATTTCCAGGGTCTCCATGCCGTGTTCGCGCGCCTTCTTGCCCGCGTCTTCCGCGGCCACCTGGGCGGCGTAGGGCGTGGACTTGCGGCTGCCCTTGAAGCCCTGGCTACCGGCCGAGGACCAGGCAATGGCGTTGCCCTGCGCGTCCGTGATGGTCACCACGGTGTTGTTGAAGGAGGCGAGCACATGGGCCACCCCGGAAGAGATGTTCTTCCGTTCCTTCTTGCGCGGGCGCTGGCCGCCGGCACCGCCGGCGCGAGGTTCGCGAGCCATATTACTTCGTCACCTTCTTCTTGCCCGCGATCGCCACGGCCTTGCCCTTGCGGGTGCGCGCATTGGTATGCGTGCGCTGGCCACGGACCGGCAGACCCTTGCGGTGACGCAGTCCGCGGTAGCAGGCCATGTCCATCAGCCGCTTCTTATTCATCGCTTCTTCACGACGAAGATCGCCCTCGACGCGGTAATCCCGGTCGATGAGTTCACGGATCCGCAAGATCTCGTCATCCGTCAGCTGGTTCACCCGACGATCCTCGGGGATGCTGAGCTGGTCACAGATGACCTTCGCGTTGCTGGGCCCAATGCCAAAGATATAGCGAAGCGAGATGAGCACCCGCTTGTTGGTTGGGATGTTCACGCCGGCGATGCGCGCCACGGTGCCTCTCTCCTCACGGGCCGGTAACCGACCCAATCCGCGCCAGCCGAAGCCGGCGTTGCCTTGGTCAAAACAGAAAAACGCGAAGCGCGGCCGAGGCGTTCACCCCGATCCGCGAGGGCGGGGCCATACACTGTGGCCGCCGCCGGAGTCAAGCGATCAGCCGCCGCGGTCGAGCAGCGTGGCGATCTGGCGAGTGACCTCGTCCATCTCCGCCATGCCATCCACCTGCCGAAGCTTCCCCTGGGCCGCGTAGTGCGGCAGGAGAGGCGCCGTCTGGCGATGATAGGCTTCAAGCCGCGCCGCCACCGTCTCCGCCTTGTCATCGGCACGACGGGTAAACTCCGTGCCTCCACAGGCGTCGCAGATGCCGGCCTTCGAGGGCTGCTTGAAGCGATCGTGGTAGCCCTCTCCGCACTTGCCGCAGGTGAAACGGCCGGCGATTCGCTCGACCAGCGCCGTATCATCCACCGCAAGTTCGATCACCTGGTCGAGAGGCATTGCCTTCTCGGCCAGCATGCCATCCAGCGACTCCGCCTGCGGAACTGTCCGCGGGAAGCCGTCGAGGATGAAACCCTTCGCGCAATCGGGGTGCGAGACGCGCGCGGCCAGCATGGCGGTGATAATAGCGTCAGGGACCAGGTCGCCCCGTTCCATGATCGCCTTCGCCTGCAAGCCGATCGGCGAGCCCGCCTTCACCTCGGCGCGGAGCATGTCCCCTGTCGAGATCTGGACGATCCCGTACTTTTCCTCAAGCCGCTTCGCCTGGGTGCCCTTACCGGCCCCTGGCGGGCCCAGAAGGATAAGCCTCATCGTCCGCGTCCCCCCGGTTGCGTGCCGCGGCCACCGAGCCGGGCCTTCTTGATCAGACCCTCATACTGGTGGGCGAAAAGATGCGATTGAACCTGCGCCACCGTATCCATGGTGACGGAGACGATGATCAGAAGAGACGTCCCACCGAAGTAGAAGGGTACGCTGTAGTTCGAGATCAGGATCTCCGGCAGCAGGCAGACCAAAGCCAGGTAGCCCGCGCCAAGCACCGTCAGACGGGTGAGCACCCGGTCGAAATACTGCGCCGTCGGCTGGCCGGGACGGATGCCGGGGACGAAGCCGCCATACTTCCGAAGGTTGTCCGCCGTCTCCTGCGGATTAAAGACGACCGCAGTGTAGAAGAACGCGAAGAACACGATCAGCCCGACATAAAGCGCCATGTACAGCGGCGTGCCATGCGCGAGCAGATTGGCCGCCTCCGTCAGAAAGCCCTGATCCGCCTGGTCGCGCCCGAAGGCGGCGAAGGTGGCCGGCAACAGCAGCAGCGAGGAGGCGAAGATCGGCGGCATGACGCCGGCGGTGTTCACCTTCAGCGGCAGATGCGTGTTCTCGCCGCCAAACATCCGGTTGCCGACCTGGCGCTTCGGATACTGAACCGGGATACGCCGCTGCGCCCGCTCGATGAAGACCACAAACGCGATGACGGCGAGCGCGGCCAGCAGGAAAAACATGATGAAGAAGGTGGAAAGCGCGCCGGTCCGCCCGAGTTCCAGCGTGCTGGCCAAGGCGTGCGGCAGGTTCGCCACGATGCCGGCGAAGATGATCAGGCTGATGCCGTTGCCGACACCCCGCGCCGTGATCTGCTCGCCCAGCCACATCAGGAACATTGTGCCACCAACCAGCGTGATAACGCAGGACAGGCGGAAGAACATGCCGCCATCCGCCACCGCCGCACCAAAGCTGCCGCGCAGGCTCTCAAGCCCCACAGCGATGCCATAGGCCTGGAAGATGGCGATCACGAGGGTGAGGTAGCGCGTGTATTGATTGAGCTTCTTCCGCCCCGTCTCGCCTTCCTTCTTCAGCGCTTCCCATTGCGGGATCGCCGTCGTCATCAGCTGAACGATGATGGAGGCCGAGATATAGGGCATGATGTTGAGGGCGAAGACCGTCATGCGCCCGAGCGAGCCGCCCGTGAACATGTCGAACATGCCAAGGATACCGCCGCCCATCTGCTGGAGCAGTTCGGCCATCACCTGCGCATCAACACCCGGCACCGGCACATAGGAGCCGATTCGGTACACCAGAAGCGCGCCCAGCGTGAACCAGAGCCGATTCTTAAGCTCCGTCGCCTTGGACAAGACGCCCAGGTTCAAATTGGCCGCAAGCTGTTCGGCGGCGGACGCCATACGCAATCCCTCCTCACGGCAACGGCGCCACCGGAGCCCGCCACATGGCGGGCCCGGGACGCCGCTCCGCACCCCCGGTAGATTGCCGCCCACCCCCACCCTGTTCAAGGGCAAGAGCTAACGGCGGCAGCCCGATCAGCAACATCAGCGGGCCAGGCCACGCTGCGCCGCCAACCGGATCAGGCTTCGGCCGTCTCGGCGCCGAGGACGGTAACCTTGCCGCCCGCAGCTTCGACCGCCGCAACCGCCGAGGCGGAAGCGCCGGAGACGATGATGGCAACAGCGCGCGTGATCTCACCCGTGGCGAGCAGGCGGACGCCCGCATACTTGGGGGAGTGACGCACGATGCCAGCCTTCTGCAGCATCGCCTCGTCGATCGGGCCCTCAGCCGGAAGCCGACCTTCGGTGATCGCCTTGTCCAGCGCGCCAATATTGAGCGGCGCATAGACCTTGCGGAACGGATTCACGAAGCCCCGCTTCGGCAAGCGCCGATAGATCGGCAGCTGGCCGCCTTCGAAGCCGTTCAGCCGGACGCCGGTGCGGGCCTTCTGGCCCTTCACGCCGCGACCGGAGGTCTTGCCCTTGCCGGAGCCAATGCCGCGGCCAATGCGCTTGAACTTCGGGCGTGCGCCCTCGTTGTCGCGGATCTCATTGAGCTTCATCGGATCAGCCCTCCACCTTCAGAAGGTGCGCGACCTTGCGGATCATCCCACGCACCGCGGGGGTGTCCTCGAGTTCGCTCGACCGACGGATCTTGTTCAGCCCGAGCCCGATCAGCGTCTCACGCTGGCCGGGCTTGCGGCCGATCGGGGACCCGATCTGGGTCACCTTCACGGTCTTCTTATCGTCAGACATTCGCGCCCTCCGCCGCGGCATCAGCCGCCGCGTCCTTGCGCGGGCCCAGCAGGTCGGAGACCTTCTTGCCGCGCCGCGCCGCGACCGCACGCGGGCTGGTGCACTTGCCCAGCGCCGCGAAGGTCGCCTTGACCATGTTATGCGGGTTCGTCGTGCCGGTGCACTTGGCGACAACGTCGCCCATGCCCAGCGTCTCGAACACCGCGCGCATCGGACCGCCGGCGATGATGCCGGTGCCGGCCGGCGCCGCACGCAGGATCACGCGACCCGCGCCGAACTCACCGACCTGATCGTGATGCAGCGTGCGGCCTTCGCGCATCGGCACGCGGATCATGCCACGCTTGGCACGCTCCGTAGCCTTGCGGATTGCCTCCGGCACCTCACGCGCCTTGCCGGCGCCCCAGCCAACCCGACCCTTCTGATCGCCGACCACAACCAGGGCAGCGAAGCTGAAACGACGCCCGCCCTTCACCACCTTGGCGACGCGGTTGATGGTGACGAGCTTGTCCTTCAGCTCATCGCCATCCTGGCGCTCCTGGCGGTTGTCGTTGTTACGATCCCGACCCCGACCACGACGACGATCACCCTCGCCGCCACCTTCGCCGCCGCTCCGCGGTTCCCGTGCCATACCCGAACTCCTCAGAACGAGAGGCCGCCCTCGCGGGCAGCCTCCGCGAGCGCCTTGACCCGGCCGTGATAGATGTACGGACCGCGGTCGAACACCACCGCGGTCACGCCGGCGGCGAGCGCGCGCTCG
>CANJXD010000425.1 GCA_947478535.1 Acetobacteraceae bacterium | reverse complement strand
AGGCCGCTCGCCGCCCAACGCGCCCGCGCCGCCTGCAGCAGCCCAACCGCATCCTCCGCACCGAGCAACGCCACCACCTGCACAGTCACCGGCGCCGCCGCGGCGCGAAGCTGGACCGCCGCGGTGCCGTCGTTGAAGATCGTATCGGCTTGGCCACCGCCATCGATCGCATCGTTGCCCGGGCCGCCCACGATGGTGTCGTCGCCGTCATTGCCGAAGATCACATCCGCCGCGCCATTGGTCGGCTCGGCCGAGATGACGGCCTGGACGCTGCTTAGCGCGGTGGTCTGGATCTTCTGCAGCAGCGCGGGCGGCAGGTTCGGGTCCGCCACCTTCTGCACGACCACGCCATGGTCGCCGAAGATGATATCCGCGGCGATCGTGTCGTTCCCTTCGGCGGTGCCGTCGCCCTCGCCATACAGCGTGTCGCGCCCGGCCTGCATCCGGTCGCGCACCGGCGAGGGGGCAGGCGCGATGGTGGTGCCGGTGGTCAGCGCCGCAGGGTCCAGCTCCGGCGCCGGGCTGGCATCGACCGTCGTGATGAACAGCGCGCGCGTGCTGATATCCACGTTCACGCCGCTGTCGCCATAGATGTGGTCGGCGCCGCGCAGCCCGAGGATGACGTCATCGCCCGAACCGCCCGCCAGATGGTCGCCCGCCTGGCTGCCGATGATGGTATCCGCGCCGGCGCCGCCATAGGCGGTGATACCGACCGTCGGCAGGCTATCCGCGTCCACGGCGCCGAACAGGCTGCGCGCCTCGATCACGTCGTTGCCGGCATGGCGGAAGGGGTTGGCCAGCGGGAAGATGAAGTTCGCATCCTCGTTGCAGCCCCAGGCCAGTGTGGCGAAGCGGTCATAGGGCTTCGGCCCGAAATCACTGCCCCAGACATCATGCGCCCGTCCGGCATACCAGGCGCCGTCCTGCGAGGTATCGCCGTAGAGCACCAGCGGCGAGTCCGGACCGCCGCCGCCGGCCACGATCAGGCGGTCGCCACCGATCCGCACGCCCCCATCGACCGCGCCGTCGAAGCCTACGACCGTCAGCGTGACGATGGCATCGCTCGCCACCAGCGCGCCGCCGCTGAGCTTCAGCGCGCTGGCGGTGACGTCGAGCACGAAGAAGCTCTCGGCATAGCCGCTCAACTGCACCTGCTGCCCGGCCGCGAAGCCATCGGTGATCCAACTGCCGGCGAGGCGCGTGAGGCCCGCCGTGCCGACCTGCACCGGCAGCGTCACCTCAAAGCGCAGCGGCTCGACCACATGCACGCTGCGCAGCGCCACCGCATCGGCCAGGAAGTCCGGGCCGCTGAGCAGCATCGTGGCACCCGCGCCCCAGCCCACGAAGCTGCCGGCCGGCCGCAAGCCGGTCGTCGCATCGGCGAAGCCGGTGATGCTGCGGGTGAAGCCCTCGCCGGAAAGTTGCACGCGCTGGCCCACGACATAGCGGTCGGACACCCAGTCGAGCCCGTCCATGCGCGTCAGCCGCGCCGTGCCCCTCTCCACCGCCAGCAGGCCGGTGGTCTCCAGCTCCTGGTTGCCGCCGCCATGCACCAGCGTCAGCCCGCCATGCGGGCCTTGCACGAACAGCTCTCGCGTGACGTCGGCCTCGGCGGTCAGCACCGCACCCTCCAGCGTCAGCACCTTGCCATCAAGCGAGATCGCGGCGATGCGCCACCGCGCCACGCCATCGGGCGTGCCCATCGTGATCAGATGGCCGGCCAGCAGGCCATCGGCCAGCCAATTGCCGATCGTGCGGGTCAGCGTGCCGCCATCGGCGGTGGGTGCGATGGTCACGCTGGCTGCCGACTCCACAAGCGGATCGCGCGCGGTCAGCGTCTGGATCCCGGCCAGGGCGGGCAGCGGCACGCCGTTCAGCTTGAGCAGGCTGTTGTCGTTCGGATCGGCGCTGTCATCGGCCACGCCCGCCACCACCCAGACATCGCTCTGCCCCAGGATGCTGACCCGCTGGCCGGGGAGGAAGCCGGCCGCGATCCAGTCGAAGCCGGGCAGCGCAATGGTGCCGCCGGCGGCGACCGGATCGATCACGAAGCTGCCGGTCACGCTGAGATCGGTGACGTTGTTCAACGTGCCCGCGATGTCGAGCCCGTCATCGCCCTGGCCCAGCATCAGGTTCACCACCTCGATGGTGCTGAGGCTCGGGCTGGTCTGCAAGCGCCCCTCGCTGACGGCGATCTGGGTCAGCCGGATGCCGTCCTTGAAGGTCCCGGTTTCGCCGAAGACCGTGCCGCCAAGGCCGAAGTTCAGCCCATCGGCCATGCCGAGGCCACGAATTCCGGTCGCATCCATCTTGCCGTCGAGGTTCTGCAAGCTGCCGTCGCCAAAGATGTTCAGCGTATCGACCTGCTGCGATTCCGGCGGCTGCGGCGCCACCACAAAGGCGTAGCCGTCCTTCTCCCCAGGCAGCTTCGCGGCGGGCTCCAGCGTGCGATCGGCGCCGGTCACGCCGCCCTCGACCTCGACCGGGCCGCGCAGCTTGGACAGCAGATGCAGTGATGCCGGATAGACCTTCACGCCCTCGCGCACCGGCGGCAGCGCAAAGTTCTGGTCCACCGCCAGCTCGACGCTTTGCGTCACGAACCAGTTCGTGGTGTCGAACGTCGCCATGGCGGCGATGCGCACCACCGTCAGGGCGCTGTTGCCGCGCTCGCCGATCCACGCCGGCAGCCCGCCCTCGCTGGTGAAGACCAGCGTGGTGTCACGGGTTTCGTTGCTGCCGACGATCAGCGCGATCTTGAAGTCGGCGCTGTTTCGCCCGTCGGTCAGCCGCACGCGCTGGCCTTCGAGGAAGCCATCAGCCAGCCAGCCCTTGCCATCCAGACGGCTGAGCTCGCGCCCCGCCGCATTGAGCGAGACCTGACCCTCATAGAGGCCGTAGCGGGTCAGCTCGCTCAAGGTCACGCCCGCCACCGTGCTGGGCCCCGCCAGCGCCAGGCCAGTGGTCAGCGTGATGCGATCGGCGCTGACCGAGGCGATGACGTAATCGCCCGACAGCGCGCCGGCATTGCTGATCCGCAGCAATTCGCCGGCGCGAAAACCTTCCGCGATGAAGCTGCCGGCCTTGAAGGCCTCGCCGCGCTCGATCACGCCCAGGCCGGCATTGGCCTTGAACACCACGTCCCCGTCGAAGCCGGGCGATTCGCGCAAGGTGCCGATCGCCTCATAGACCGCGGCGACACCTCTGACGCGCACCACATCCGCCAGCCCGTCGGTTAGCAGCGCCACCTTGACCTCCGACGTCGGCTGCTGGGTCAGGCGGATGCCGTAGCCATCCCGCAGCTCGGTCGTGCCCTGGGTGCGATCGGTGCCGCCGATCAGCAGCGTGTTGTTGTTCGATTGCAACGTCAGCACGCCGGCCGTGTCGTTGTCGATCACCTCGACAGTCAGGGATTGCGGGCCGGCGCGGAAGTTCGGGAAGACGTAGGCGGCGTCGGTCGTGGCGGCATTGCGGGTGAAGTTGATCACCGCAACGGCGGGGTCTTCCTTGCGCGCATCGTCGCGCGCCTCGATGCCGATCAACACGGCGCGGCTCCAATCGGTCGCGCTGTAGGTGATCTGCCAGCGGCCGCTCACCTCCTTCATCCGCACATCGTTCAGCGGATTGCTCAACCGCACCTGCTCGTCGGATTCGGCGGAGAGACCCAGATCCACCACCACCACCTTGCCCGCCGCGGGCGGCCGCGACAGTTGTACAAGCACCTGGTCGCTGATCCTGGTCTGGCTGGTGCCTTCGACCACCAAGGTCCGTCCGTCCTCGACGAAGGTGCGGCTCTTCACGTTGTAGCTGCCGGCCTGGATCTGGAAGACCTGCACGCCGGGGGTGTCGTTGTCGCGGACTGTCACCTCGACGTTGCGGATCGCGGCATTGCTGTAGTCGGACGGGCCGGCGATGACGGCGTGCTGGATCGCCACCACACGCTCGCCCTCGGCGCGCGTGTCGTTTGGCGCATAGACGAAGACCGATTGCGCGGCCTGCCAGTTGCTGCCGTCGAAGCGCAGCACAACCGCCCGGTTCGCAGGCTTGGTGACCACGCCATTCACGGTGACGCTGCGCTGGAAGGCGGCATCGGTCAGCACACCGCTCGGCGCCTGGGTGCTCAGCCAGATGCTGTCGCCCGGGCCATTGGCCAGCCCGCCCGGATTGATCAGTCTGTTGGACGCCTCCTCCTGCGCGGAGCGCGTGGCGGAGACGGCGACATAGACCACCTCGTTCTGCATCAGCGCGCGGGCGAGACGCACGGTGTAGAAGTCCACCGCACCTGGCCCGCCCTCACGCACCGCGGTGAAGCCCGCGGTCTCGCTGATGACGACGAGGCCTTCCTGCGCGCCCGCCACATTGTAGCCGAAGCCCTCCGCCGCGACGCCCTGGTAGTTCGGATCCTTGGAGGTGACCAGGTGGTCGATCGCGCCGGGCAGACCCTCCAGCTCGCGCGTCACGATGTCCTCGCCCACATCACCGGTCACATTGATGGCGTCGGTGCCGAGGCCGCCGATGACCCGATAGCCGGTGCCAGCCGCCGTGGATTGCACGTAGAACTCGTCGTCGCCTTCCAGGCCATCGACCTCCAGCACCTCCACCGCGGCGTTGCGCACCGCGAGCCCAGCGCCCGCCACGCCGTGGTTGTCCACCACCAGGTCGTCGGCGAATTCGGTGCCGAGCACGCTGAGCTTGTCGAAGCCCGTGCCGCCATCGACCGAGACCGGCGCATTCACATTGACCCGCACCTCATCGCTGGTGCCGCCGGCGCGCATGATGGGGCTCGCGGTGCTGCCGATGAATGGGCGCGCGGCGCCGGTGACGGGATCGAGGAAGATACCGCCCCCTTCCGCTCCCGGCGTCTGCTGGCTGAGTTGCGCCAGCGCGAAGGCGCGCACCGTCACCAGGTCGTCGCCGTCATCGCCCTCGATCCGCAGTTCGGCCTTGTTGGAATAGACCGTCACCTGGTCGTTGCCGGTGCCGCCATGCACCAGCAGCGGCGCGCCATTTCCGGGGCTCAGCCAGCCGCGCGTGGTGGGGATCAGCGTCGGGAAGGCATCGCCCGGCAACATGCCGCCATTCACCGCATCGCGCTTGAAGCCGAAGATCTGGCCGACCTGCACCCGATCGTCGCCGGCGCCACCATCGAGCGTGGCGCTGACGGTGGTGTCGTCCACGAACATCGCATCATT
>CANJXD010000424.1 GCA_947478535.1 Acetobacteraceae bacterium | reverse complement strand
TGGGCAAGAACTTCGACGCGACGGGCGCCTTCGGGCCGGAGATCGTCACCGCCGATGAACTGCCCCCCGGCGCCGCGCCGCTCCGCATCACCGCCCGCGTCGATGGTCAGACGGTGCAGGACAGCACCACGGGCGACATGATCTTCTCCGTCGCCCGCGCCATCGAGATCATCTCCGAAGTGATGACACTGGAGCCCGGCGACGTGATCGCGACCGGCACGCCCTCCGGCGTCGGCTACGCCCGCAAGCCGCCGCTGTTCCTCGCCCCGGGGATGACGGTGGAAATCGAGGTCGAGGGCGTCGGCGTGCTCCGCAACAGCGTCGCGGACGATCCCGCCTTCGGCTGATCGCGCCGACCGCGCCCTTGGCGCTCCCTCTCCCGCGATAGCGGGGGAGGGTCGGGGTGGGGGCCAGCACCACACCCCCCAACAACGAACACCAGGGAGGACACCGCATCATGCCCCGCACCATCCTCGGCCGCCGCGCCGCGCTCACCGGCGCCGTCGCCCTCCTCGCCACCCCAGCGCTCGCCCAGCCCTCCTGGCCGGACCGGCCGGTGCGGATCATCGTGGCCTTCCCGCCCGGGGCTTCCACCGATGTGCTGTCGCGCGCGCTGGCCAATGCGCTGGCGCCGGTCCTCGGCCAGCCCGTGGTGGTGGAGAACCGCCCCGGCGCTGGCGGCAATATCGCGACGGTCGCGGTGCGCCGCAGCGCGCCGGATGGGCAGGTGTTCCTCGCCCATTCCGTCGCCTACGCCGTCAATCCCAGCCTGTTCCGCAATGCCGGCTATGATGCGGTGACGGATCTCGAACCCGTCGCGATGCTGGCCTCCACGCCGAACATCATCACGGTGAACACGGACAAGCTGAATGTCGCCAGCCTGGCGGAACTGATCGCCGCCGCACGCACGCGGCCGCTCGACTACGGGTCCTCCGGCATCGGCACAACGACGCATCTCGGCATGGAATTGCTGTTCCGCAGCCTGGCGCGCGTCGAAGTGCAGCACGTGCCTTTCGGCCCCGCCCAGGCGGTGACGGCGGTGGTGGGTGGGCAGGTGCCGATCGGTAGCACCTCGCTGCCGCCGGCGCTGCCGATGGTCCGCGACGGCAGGCTGCGCGGCATCGCCGTGACAAGCCTCCGCCGCGATCCCTCGCTCCCCGATGTGCCGACCGTCGCCGAGCAGGGTTTTCCCGGGTTCGAGGCGCTGACCTGGTTCGGCTTGATGGCGCCCCCCGGCACGCCGGCGGCCATCACGGATCGCATGAATGCCGAGGTCAACCGCGTGCTGGCCGGTGCCGAGACGAAGGCGCGGCTGGATGCGATGGGCTTCGTGCCGGATCTTCGCGACCGCCCCGCCTTCGCGGTGTATCTGCGCGAGGAAGTGGCGAAGTGGGCGAACGTCGTCCGCATTTCCGGCGCCACGGCGGATTGAGACTTCCCGGCGGGCGGCGAGGTTGCGCCGGCCCCCACCCCAACCCTCCCCCGCTGTGCGGGAGAGGGGGCCGGTTGCGCCATCCGCGCGTCGGCACATCACCCCTGCGAGGCCCCCGCGATGCGTAACGTCTCCGCCGAAACCCTGACCCAGGCCTTCGCCGACTACGCCGCCAAGGCCGAGGATGCCCGCACGCGGGAAGTTCTGTGCAGCCTGGCCAAGCACCTGCACGCCTTCGTCAAGGAGACGAAGCTGACCCACGCCGAATGGATGGGCGGGCTGATGGCGCTGACGCGGGCGGGGGAGATCAGCACGCCGGAGCGCAACGAGTTCATCCTGTTCAGCGACCTGTTCGGCCTTTCCGCGCTGGTGGACATGGTGAACACGCCGCCGGGCGCCACCAGCTGTTCCAACCTCGGCCCCTTCCACCAGCGCGGCGCGCCGCCGCTGGCCGATGGCGGCGATATGTGGAAGGGCCAGCCCGGGGAGGTGATGGTCGTCACCGGCCGGGTGCTGGATGCCGCGACCGGGGAGGGCATCGCCGGGGCCACGCTCGACATGTGGCAGAACGCCGATAACGGCTTCTACGCCGCGCAGGATGCCGACCAGCCCGCGAAGAACTACCACGGCCTGCTGACCTGCGCGCCCGATGGCAGCTTCGCCTTCACCACGACGCGCCAGCAGCCCTACACCGTGCCCTATGACGGCCCGGCCGGGGACATGCTGCGCGCCCTCGCCCGCGATGCCTGGCGCCCGGCGCATCTGCACGTCATCGCGGAAGCGCCGGGCTTCCGCCCGCTGGTGACGGAACTATTCCTGGAGGACGACCCCTACCTCGACCGCGACGCCGTCTTCGGGGTGCGGGAGGATCTGGTGGTCCCGCTCGGCAGCATGGCGAAGGCGGAAGCACCGGCGCATCTCGTGGCGCGGGAAGCCCTGCCGGAGACCGTGCTGCACGCGCCGTTGATCATCCGCATGGCGCGGGGGTAGCGGCCTACTCCCCGCGAAACACCGGGACGCGCTTCTCGAGCCAGGCGGCGCGGCCTTCCTTGAAGTCGGCGCTCTGGCTCACCGCCTTGGCGCGCGCCGCGAGGTCGGCATTGTCGGCGACGCCACGGGCGATGTCGTTCAGCGAAAGCTTCGTGCCCTGCACGGCCAGCGGCGCGTTGCCGGCGAGCCGCGTGGCCAGCGCCTTGGCGCGCGGCATCAGGTCTTCCGGCGCCAGCACCTCATCGAGGTAGCCGAGGCGGAGCAGCTCCTCCGCCCCAACCGTCTCCGCCAGCAGGAACAGCCGCTTCGCGTTGGACAGGCCAAGCCGGCTGACATAGCGGCGCAGCCCGCCGGGATAGTAGTGCAGACCAAGCCCGGCCGCCGGCATGCGGAACTGCATCCCCGTGACCCCGAGCCGGAAATCGCAGGCCAAAGCGAGGTCCGTGGATCCGCCATAGACGCCGCCATTCAGCGCGCAGATCACCGGCGCGCGCAGCGCTTCCAGCCGGTTTACCACCGCCTCGAAATCCGGGATCTCCTTGGCCCGCGCCTGGCCGAGGTCGCCGATGTTGAAGCCGGAGCTGAAGGATTTTCCAGCGGCCGTTATGGTCACCACGCGGATAGCGCGGTCCGCGTCGATCGCCTCGAACATCCCCATCAGCACCAGCAGGTCATCCGGTTCCAGCCGGTTGTGCTGGCGCGGGCGGTTCAGGCGGATCGTCGCCTCATGCCCCTCGATCACCAGGCTCGGCGGTGCGCTGGCATTGTCCTCGGTCATCGTCACGCTCCCATGCTGCGCGTCAGGCGCTCCCGCCGCGCCGCCGGATGATGGAGGTGCTGCGGATACGGTAGACATCCTCGCCCGCCGCATTGGTGAAATAGCCGGTATTGGCGACGAAGCCGATATCCCCACGGCTGCGAGGGTAGCTGACGCCATGCACCTCGATCCGCCCGCGCAGCACGTCCCCGGCCCGCACCGGCTTCAGCCAGCGCAACTCGTCGATGCCCGGAGATCCCATGCTGGTTTCCTTGCTGAGATACCCGCGGTCGATCATCAGCCGCATCATCGTCAGCGCCGTGTGCCAGCCGCTTGCGATCAGGCCGCCGAAGATGGTGTGCTTCGCGGCCTCGGGATCGAGGTGGAAGGGCTGCGGGTCCCATTCCCGGGCGAAGGCGATGATGGCGTCTTCCTCCAGCACCACGGAGCCGAGGTCAAAGACCTCGCCCTCCGCGTAATCCTCGGCATGGCGCGTCATGCCGTCAGCCCTCCACCCAGATGCCGGTGTCCCGCACCACCACGTCCCGCCACCCCTGGTCGGCGAAGGTCCGCACATCGGGCAGGGTGCCCAGCGGCCGCGCGGCGGTGACGCCCAGGATGCGCACGCGGCCATCCCGATGCAGCGGCGGCACGCCGCCGAGTGGCGGCACCGCCGCCTGGATCTGCCCGCCCTGCGCCTTCGCCCATGCGACGAAGCCCGCGACATCCCGTGCGGGATGGCCAGGCAGCACTGCGAGGGCGAAGCTCACCTCGCAGAGCGGCGTGACAGGGGCGAAATCCACCAGCGAATCGTAGCGGATCTGCGCCGGGAAAAGATGCGGGTGCAGGGTCAGCACGCCCGACGGTGTCACCAGCATCGTCGTGCCATCGGCCGAGGCGGCCAGCAGTGCGCGGCGGTTCAGGCGAGCCATGGTCGACGATCCTCGGACCTCCCTGGCCGGCCTTCGGAGGCCAGTCCACCGGCATCAGCCGCCGCCGCGGCCACGCCCGCAAGCTCGATATTCGAAGATATCCGAATAATCGAAATTCATATTGTGGCGGCCGGCTTTGGCGCCGGCATCCAGGCGGTGATGCGCTGGCGGAACGCCAGGGTCGCGGCAGCCCAGTCGGGGGCCGAAGCCTGCGCCGTCGCGGCGCCGGCGGAAAGCCGGGCGACGCGGGCCCGATCGGCCGCCAGCGCCATCAGCAGCGGTGGCAGGGAGTGGTGGTCGCCGCGCCGCACATCCTCGCGCAGCAGAAGGCCATCGACGCCATCGCGCAACAGCTCCGCGCCCGGGGCGCCGCGCGGCACGGCGGGGATGCAGCCGAGGCGCTGCGCGTCCAGCACCGCCAGCGGATTCGCCACATCGCCATCCGGCAGCAGCAGCACATCGGACTCCGCCAGCAGCGCCGCCAGCCCCCCTGGTCCGGCGAGACCCACGCCGAGCGGCGCCAGCACGTTCCACCAGGACGCCATCGCCGCGCCGCTGCCGCCGAGCCGCCATTCCACCGGCAGCCCGGCGCGGCGCGTCATGGCGATCAGGCGCAGCATACGGTCCCGCGCTTCCTCCCCTGGGCTCGCCAGCAGGGCGACGCGCAGCGCACCGGCCCGCCGGCTGCGGCGCGCGGCGAGCAGCGCATCCAGCGCGGCGGGCGCCATCGTCAGGCTTGGCGCCGGTGGCAGCAGGCAGAGCTTCGCCTCCGGCACGCCCTCGCCATGCAGCCAGTCCAGCACATCCGGCGAGGGGGCGAGGAAGGCCTCATGCGCGTGTTCGAAGGCCAGCGCCTGGTAGGCCGCGCCCGATCCACGGCCGAGCCTGGTGCGTTCCAGCCCATGCACCTGGCCGACGATGCGGGTGCCGGTCTTGCGCAACTCCGCCAGCAGCGGCGACAGCATCGGCACCTCGCTGGCGACCAGGACGTCGAGCTCCGTCAGCAGCCCGAGCAGCGGCTTCTCCACCCCTTCGAGATCTCCCGCCAGCGCCACTTTCTGGCCGAGGAAGTCGTGCTGCCCTTC
>CANJXD010000423.1 GCA_947478535.1 Acetobacteraceae bacterium | reverse complement strand
TTCCGAGAACTTCCCCGTTGCCTCCCGCCTGATACCGCCCGCGCTGCGACCCAAGGTCCTCGCCTTCTACCGGTTTGCCCGCGCGGCCGACGACATCGCCGACGCACCCGATATTTCGCCGGAGGAGAAGCTCGCCCGGCTGGATGCCATGGCGCTGCTGATGGAGGAGCCGCAAGGCCCCCTCGCCGAGGTCGGCACGGCGGAGGCGCGGGCGCTGCTCTCCGCCTTCCGTCAGGATGCGGTGCAGTCCCGCTACGCCGATTGGGCGGCGCTGGAGGACTACTGCGCCCGCTCCGCCGAGCCGGTCGGCCGGCTGCTGCTTCGCCTGCATGGGGAGGAGGAGCCAGCGGCGCGGCTTGCCTCCGATGCGCTTTGCACGGCGCTGCAACTGCTGAACCATTGGCAGGATCTGGTGCCGGATCGCACGACGATGGACCGTATCTACCTGCCCACGCCGTGGATGGCGCTGGCGGGGGGGGAGGACGCCTTCTTCCAGCCCGCGAACCCGGCCCGCCGCGCCGTGCTGGACGCGGCGCTCGACCAGGTGGAGGCGCTGCTGGAACGGGCGGCCCCGCTGCCGCGCCTGCTGCGGTCCCGCCTGCGGTTCCAGGCGGCGGTGACACTGGCGCTGGGGTGGCGGCTGCTGGCCCGGTTGCGGGCGGCGGACCCGGTGCTGGGCCGCGTCGCGCTGTCCAAGGCCGATTTCGCCGCGGCGTTTGCCGGGCTGGCGCTGTCGCCACCCTCCGATGCCGCGGTGGTGCGCGCCCGGGTTGCCCGCGCCCGGTCCTCCTTCGCCCGGGGGATGGCGGTGTTGAAGGGGGAGCGGCGGCGCGCCCTGTTCGCCGTCTATGGCTTCTGCCGCGCCGTCGATGACATTGCCGATGGCGCGATGCCGGAAGCCGAGAAGCGCCGCTTCCTGGCGCGCTGGCGGGCCAAGCTGGCGGCGCCGGATTGTGCGCTCTCCGCTGAACTCGCCCATGCTCGTGCCGCCTATGCGCTGCCGCTGGCGGAATGCGCGGCCATGATCGACGGGATGGAAACCGATGCCAGCCCCGCCCTTCGCCTGCCGGATGAGGCGGCACTGGATGGCTATTGCCGCCGCGTCGCCGGGAGTGTCGGCGCCATGGCGGTGCGCATCTTCGGCGCGTCGGGGGCGGAAGGCTTCGGCCTCGCCCTCGGGCACACCTTTCAACTGGTGAACATCCTGCGCGATGTGGATGAGGACGCGCTGATCGACCGTGTCTATGTGCCGGCCTCGCTGCTGGCGAAGCACGGCGTCCGCGCCACCGACCCGCGCGCCATCGTCGCCGACCCCGGCTTCGCCGGCTGCTGCGAGGAATTGGCGCAGCGCGCGGCGGAGGGCTTTGCCCGGGCGGAGGCGGAGCTGCGCGTGCTGGATGCGCGGGCGCTGAAGCCGGCCCGGGTGATGATGTGGGGCTACCGGCGGCTGTTCGACCGCATGCTCGCCCAGGGATTCGCCCATCCGCGCCGCCGTCCCCGGCTGACGCGGTGGGAGAAGCTGCGGATGGCGGCGCTGGCGATGGGGCCGGCATGACCATCCACGTTGTAGGCGCCGGCATTGCCGGGTTGGTGGCGGCGCTGGCGCTGGCCAAGGCGGGGCGGCGGGTCACGCTGCATGAGGCGACGCCGGCCGCAGGTGGGCGGGCGCGGGCGCTGCCGGATGGCACGGATAACGGCACCCACGCGCTGCTCGGCGCCAACCGGGCTGCCCTACGCTTCCTCGGCGCCATCGGGGCGCGGGAGGGTTGGGTGGAGGCGGAGCCCGGCGGCTTGCCGGTGCTTGACCTCGATGACGGCACGGCGCGCCGCGTGGCGCTGGCCCCGCTCGGCTGGCTGTCCGCGGCGACGCGGCCCGCCGGGCTCGATGGTGGCGGGGTGCTCGGGCTGCTGCGGCTGATGCTGCCGGGGCGGGATTGCAGCGTCGCTGCCGCCTTCGCCGGGCAGCCGGTGCTGCTGCGGGCGCTGATGGAACCGCTGACCGTCGCGGCGCTGAACACTCCGGCGGCGGAGGCTTCCGCCAATCTGCTCGGCCGCGTGCTGCGCCGGCTTGCCCTGCCGGGCGCGGCGCGGCTGCTGGTTGCCCGGCGCGGCCTCGGGCCCGATTTGGTGGGGCCGGCGCTCGCGACCTTCGGCGCGCATGGCGGCAGCTTTCGGCCGGGCAGCCGGCTGCGCGGGTTGGTGGTGGCGGATGGTCGCGCTGCGGCGCTGGATTTCGGGGAGACCGCCCAGCGGCTGGCGGCGGGTGATCAGGTGGTGCTGGCCCTGCCGCCGTGGGAGGCGCAGCGCCTGCTGCCCGATCTGCCGGTGCCCACCGCCCACGCCCCCATCCTGAATGTCCACTTCACGCGAGAGGCGGAGGGGCCAGTGCGTTTCCTCGGCCTGCTGGGTGGCCTGTCCCAATGGGTGCTGGTGCGCCCGACCGGCGTTTCGGTCACCGTCTCCGCCGCCGATGCCGGCGTCGCGCTGTCCGATGCCGAGGCGGCGGCCCGCATCTGGCCGGAGGTCCGCCGCGCGGCGCTCGCCTTCGGCCTGCCGGGCGAGTGGCCGGAAGCGCCACCGCCATCCCGCACGGTGCGGGAACGCCGCGCGACGCCCCGGCATGGCGTCGGCACCCGCCCTCGGCCGCCGCTGATGCCGCTGGCGAACCTTGCCTTGGCCGGGGACTGGACCTTTCCCTATCTGCCCGCGACCATCGAGGCCGCCGTGCTGTCCGGCGAGGCGGCGGCGGGCGCCCTGCTCTGCGGCAAGCCCGCGCCATGAACCCAACAGCCAGCGAGGCGCTTTCCGCCCTGCGCGCCGCGGAAGCGCGGGACGGCCGTATCCCCATCGAGCGGCGGCGGGACCTGCTGGCCCGGCTGGCCGAGGAACTGCTTCGCCGGGCGGAGGACCTGGCCGCCGCGCTGGATGCGGATTACGAGGGCCGCTCGCGGCTGGAGACGCTGCTGGCCGATGTGCTCTGCGCCGTCGATGCCGCCCGCCATGCCCGCCGGCACCTCGCCGGCTGGGCGAAGCCGCGCCGCGTCGCCGTGCCCTACCCCTTCTGGCCCGCCTCGGCGCGGGAGGAGCCGGTGCCGAAGGGCATCATCGGCATCATGGCGCCGTGGAACTACCCCGTGCAGCTCGCCTTCGTGCCGGCCGTCGATGCGCTGGCGGCGGGCAACCGGGTGGCTGTGAAGCCGAGCGAATTCGTCCCTCGCACCGCCGCGGTGATGGCGGAGGTTCTGGCGGCAGCACTCGGCCCGGATATCGCCGCCCTGGTGCGGGGCGGGCCGGATGTCGCCGCCGATTTCGCCGCTCAGCCCTGGGACCATCTGGTCTTCACCGGGGGCACGGCGACCGGGCGCAAGGTGGCGGAGGCCGCGGCGCGGAACCTGGTGCCGGTGACGCTGGAACTTGGCGGCAAATGCCCCGCCCTGATCCTGCCCGGCGCCGAGCTCACCCGTGCGGCGCGGGACCTGCTGGCGGGCAAGGCGGTGAATGCCGGACAGACCTGCGTCGCCCCCGATACCGTCCTGCTCGTCGGCCACTCGCCGGAGGCTTTTCGGGCCGCCTGCCAGGCCAGCGGCATCGGCCTGCCCGAAAGCGGCATCGCGAGCGACGCCCAGGCGGCGCGGCTGGATGGGCTGGTCGGCGACTTGCCGCTGGAGCGGCTGGCCGAGGATGGCCCTGGCCGGCTGCGGTCGCTGTCGCTCGCCTTCCCGCCGCCCGATCATCCGCTGTTGCGGGAGGAGATCTTCGGCCCCGTCCTCGCCGTAGTGGCGGTGCCGGATCTCGATTCCGCGCTGGCCTGGATCACCGCCCGGCCGGCGCCGCTGGCGATCTATCTGTTCGGCGCGAGCCGGACGGAGGTGGCGGGGATCGCCGGTGCGACGCGCGCCGGTGCGATCGTCGAAGGCCGCGCCGTGGAGTTCGCCGCCTTCCCCGCGCTGGGGTTCGGCGGGGCTGGTGCCTCAGGCTATGGGCGCTATCACGGAAAGGCGGGATTCGACACGTTTTCTGATATCCGCGCGCGAGTCTGGCAGGGCAGAGGGAGTCTTGCTCGTATCTTTGATCTGCCAAGAAAGAGATTCGCCGTAGGGTTGATCGAGAGACTGGTAAGGCTTCGTTAACGCTGGCACCTTGATGCCATGAACGCAGCAGGCGAGCTCCTCAACGAAGTTTACACGCAAAGGCTGCGCCTGCGTCTGCCATGCCCCGCGGATGCCCCGGCGCTCGCGGCGTTGATGACGCCGGCAGTCAGTGCGCGCCTTGCCTCCTGGCCGGCCACCATGGCGCCCGAGGCGGCCGCGCAGCGGTTGGGCGAGGCGCTGACCGCCGCCTGTGCCGGCCTCGCCGTACCGCTGGTGATCGAGCGGCGTGTCGATGGCGCCCTGCTCGGCTGGATCAGTGCCGCGCGGTCGGCGGCCCAGCAGGGGCGGGCGATTATCACCTATTGGCTCGGCCCACTTTATCAGGGCCAGGGCGTGATGCGCGAAGCCGCGCCGGTCGCGCTGGCCACGGTGTTCCAGGCCCTCGGCGTCGAGGAAGTGCGCGCCGCCGTGCAGACGGACAACCTCGCCTCCCGCTCCGTCCTGCGGGGGATGGGCATGCATTTCCTGTCCCAGGGCCGCATCTGGTGCGCCGCCCGGGGGCGGGAGGAAGATTGCGAATGGTGGGGCGTGACGCGTGCCGGCCAGGGCGCTGCCGGCACGGCAACGGGCCACGACCTGCCGGACTCAGCGCGCCGGATGGTCTGCGGCTCCGGCGGATTGGGCATGGTGGCCTCCACCGCGGCAGCGGAATAGCCTTCCCGCATCGGCGCCCGCATCGGCGTCTGACTTTGCTCGGGACCTTTGCCCGGGACCATAGCCTCCGCCCGTCGGAGTCCCCATAATCGACCCGGCGCGGGCGTGCCGGAACGGTAGACGGAAGGGTCTTAAAAACCCTCGGCCCTTGGCCATGCGGGTTCGATTCCCGCCGCCCGCAGACCCCCGGCGCCGCGCGCCCCTGGGCGTTCAACCCGGCACATCCCGGTGGCTCTATCGCAGCAGCGCGAAGGTCAGCTCGTGCTTGTTCTGGGCGCTGTGGAACAGCTGCGCGCCAGGCAGGGCGGCGAAGGCCTCCGCGGTGTCGTGGTCCGTCTCGCCCTGGAATTTCAGGGTGCAGACGAAGTTGCGGGCGGCGTCGGCCTCGATCCAGCGGCGCACC
>CANJXD010000422.1 GCA_947478535.1 Acetobacteraceae bacterium | reverse complement strand
GCCGGAATCCAGGACCTGCGCGACCAACCCCGGTGGGTCGAGGCAGGCGAGCGCCGCGGCGGAATGCGCGCCATAGCTCATCCCGATGGTGGCGATGCGACCATCGCACCAGGGCTGGGCCATGATCCAGGCGCAGGTGTCGTAGCCATCCGCGCCTTCGTTCAGGTATTTCTCGAACTGCCCCTCGGAATCGCCGCGCCCACGGCTGTCCTGCAGCAGCAGGGCATAGCCCGCGCCGGTGAAGAGTGCCGCGAGGGCGTCACCATCCATCGGCGTGGGGTTCGCCGCCGTGACCTCGACGCTGCGCGGTGCCGCACGGCCATAGGGCGTGCGTTCCAGCACCACCGGGAAAGGACCGGCGCCCTTCGGCAGATGCAGATCCGCGGCGAGGGTCAGCCCATCGCGCATTGGCACGCGCAGCGTGCGCTCTTCATCAATTGGCACGCGCAGCGTGCGCATCAGCGGGCCACCCGCGCGAAGCGGACGGAGGTTTCATCCAGCATGTTGGCGTCATGGATGATGTCGCCGCGCGACGCCCAGTAGGATTTCTGGAACATGAGCGGAATGATGCCGACATCTGCCATGGCGATCCGCGTGGCCTCGACCAGAAGCTGGTTGCGTTCATTCTCGTCGAAGACCTCCAGCGCGCGCGCCAGCAGCCGGTCGAACTCCGCATTGGAATAGCGGCCGCGATTCACGCCCCCCATGCCGCGCGGCAGGTCACGCGTGGCGAGCAGACCGCGCAGGCCGTCGGCGGAATGTGGTGAGGCGCTGTTATAGGCGAAGAGGAAGGCGGAGAATCGCTGGTCCGTCGCCTGGCCGATATAGACGTTGAACGGCATGGTGGTGACGCCGTTCACGCGGATGCCGCCACGCGCGAACATCTGGCCGAGCGCCTGTGCCATCGCCGCATCCTGCGGGAAGCGATTGTTGGAGGAATGGATGGTCAGGCCGAAGCCGCTCGGCCAACCCGCTTCGGCTAGCAGCGCACGGGCGCCGGCGGGATCGTAGGCGGTGGCGGTCAGCCCTGGATCATAGCCGCCCTGGCCTTCCGGCACGATCTGCCCGGCCGGAACGCCGGCACCGCTCAGCAGAGTATTGATCAGCGCGTCACGGTTGATGAGCTTCGAGAGGGCGAGCCGCACGCGCGGGTCCCGCAGCGGGTTGCGGTCCAGCGGCCGGCCTTCCGCGTCGGTGACGAAGGGGCTGACATCGCGTGCGGAATCCAGCGCCATGTAGGCCATGCGGGGCGTGACGGTGGAGCTGACGCGGATATTCCTCTCCCGCTCCAGCCGCGCCACGTCGCCGGATGGCACGCCATCGATGATATCCACCGCGCCGGACAGCAGGGCGGAGATGCGCGCGGCAGGGTTGGTGATGAAGCGCACCGTCACCCGCTCGAACTCCGATGCGCCGCGCCAATGGCCATCGAAGCGCTGCAGCATCATCCTGTCGCCTGGTGTCCAGGATACGAACCGCATCGGACCGGTGCCGATGGCGGCGCGGCCGGCATTGTAGTCCGACGTCGCCGCCCCTTCCGCCGCGCGGCGGGAGACGATGTAGACCTGCCCGATCTGTTCCAGCAGCAGCGGTGTCGGCGCGCGAGAGGTGACGCGGATGGTCAGTGGATCCACCACGCTCATCGTCGCGATGTCACCGAGGTTGCGCGCCCAGGAGGACGGGCTGTTCGGCACATCCTTCGCACGGGTCAGCGAAAACACCACATCCTCGGCCGTGAAGGGGGTGCCATCGTGGAAGCGCACATTCGGCTGCAGCCGGATCTCCCAGGTCAGCGGATCGACCACGCGCCAGGACGCCGCGAGAGAGGCGCCGATCGCCTGATTCACGTCGAAGTTCAGCAGGCTATCGTAGATGTTCCGCATGGTGGAGGCATCATTGCCCGCATTGTTGAAATGCGGGTCGATCGCCGCGTGTTCCGCGACGCGCGCCATCGAGATATCCCGCGCCGCGGCGGGAGAGGCGATGGCAAGGCTGGCGCCCAGCAGGGCTACGGCGTGTCGCTTCGCGTGCATGCGTTTCTTCCCTCGATCGCCCCTACGGGCGGTGCTTCCGGTCAACCGATGATGTTCTGCAAGGCCTGATCGGGCAGGCGTGGCATCGCGCCATCCCGCACCAGGCTGTGGACGGCGTAGGCCAGCGCCGCCTGCGGCGCCGGGCCGATGGCGGGCGGCAGGAAGCGCAACTCCACCGGGTTTGCGGCCAGGCCGCCGAACAGGCTCGCCTCCATCCCCTCCACCACCGCTTGGTGCATCGGGGTTGGCACCCGGGCCGGCCAGCCCGCGATGGCGACCACGCCGGCCTGCGTCAGGTTCAGGGCGTTGCCGATGGCGAGGCCGAGTTGGAACAGCACGTCCCGCAGCGCCGCTTCGTGCCGTGCCAGCATCGGCACCGCGTCCGGCCATGTGGCGCCCGCCTCGACCAGCGTGGATTCCGGCATGCCGAGCAGCGCCGCGATGGCGGTGGTGGAGGCGATGGCCTCCAGGCACCCGTGATGGCCGCAGCGGCAGAGCGGCCCGCCGCGCTGTAGGACGACATGGCCGATCTCGATCGGGCGGATCGGCACGGCGGCGAAGATCGGGTCCACCCAGGCGCCGCCGACGCCATGGCCGAGATGCAGGAAAAGGCGCCGAGCACCCGGCGCGGCATCGGGGGTGCCGCGCAGATGCAGCGCGGCGTGGGCGGCGACCGAATTCGCCATCACGATCGGCACGCCGGGGAAGACCGCTTTGATCCGCCGGGCGAGCCAGCCGGCATCCAGCGGCAGGATGGGGTTGGCCGGGCCATCCACACCCCGATAGCCGGGCAGGGCGACGGCGAGGCGGCGCGGCGCTTCGCCCTGAGTGGCCGAGAGCGCGGCCAGCCGTTCCACCGCGCGCGTCAGCGTTGCGCGCAACGCCGCCGGCGTCATCGCCCGCGGCAGCCTGTATCGCGCGGTGGCTTCCAGTGTGCCGTCAAGCGCGCCGACGCCGAAGGCCACCTGGCCATGCGCGACTTCCAGGCCCGCCACGCGCTGATCCTGCCGCAGGATGACAAGCTGCGTCGGCCCCCCGTGATAGGGGCTCGGGCGGCGTACTTCCTCGATGATGCCCTCATCCCGCAGTTCGGCGACGATGCGGGAGATGCTGGCTTCCGTCAGGTTGCAGGCGGCGGCCAAGCGCGGCCGGAACAGCCCGCCGCTGGCGAGGAGCTGGCCGAGTATGCTGGCACGAGTCTGGCGCCTGGTGCGGAGGAATTCCGCCACGTCGCTTCCCCAGTTTTCTGTTATTCTTGCACTGGGTAAGGATAGTGGCGCGGTCAGCGCGGCCGCGTCAATCCACGGATCGCGCTACCGTTGGCGAATGCGGACCGGCGCGGCCGCGGTTGCGCGCAGATGATCGGGGAAGGCGCGCGCCGCGAAATCGGCGAAGGCGCGGACCATGGGGGCGGTGAAGCGCGCCTTGGGATAGGCGACGTAGAAAATCTGCTCCTCCGTCTCCCAATCCTCCAGCACGGCGCGCAGGCGGCCACTGCGCAGATGCGCGTGCGCGAGCAGCCCCAACACGTAGCAGAATCCGGCGCCTTCCACGGCTGCGTTCAGCAGCGCATCGCTGCTGTTGAAGGCGAGGCTGCCCGCGGGTTCCACCACCGCCTGCTCCGCCCCGCGATGGAGGCGCCAGGCGCGCGGCGGCGCGGTGGCATCGGCCACCCAGGCCAGGCCATGCGCGGCATCGATGGCGGCGGGGTGTTCGGGCACGCCATGGCGTTCCAGGAAGGACGGCGCTGCGCAAAGGACATGCGTGCTGCGATAGATGGGCCGCGCCACCAGGTCCCCGGTCTCCACCTCATCGATCCGGATCGCGACATCGAAGCCGCGCCGTGCCAGGCTGTCCACCTCATTGGCGAGGATGGTGACGACGCGAAGCCCCGGATGCGCGGCGGCGAAGGCGGCCAGAGCCGGGGCCAGCACCATGTGCCCGATGGCGATCGGGACCTGCACGCGCAGCACGCCGCGTGCGGCATCGCCGCCGAGTTCCTCCTCCGCATCCCGCACCGCATCGAGAATGGCGCGGGCGCGGCGGAGAAAGGCCTCGCCTTCGGGGGTGAGCCGCATGTGGCGCGTGGAACGATGCAGCAACGTGGCGCGCAGATGCGCCTCCAGCGCCTGTATCTGTGCCGTGATGGTCGCGTTGGCGACGCCGAGCCGCGCCGCGCCTCTGGAGAGGCTCCCGGCCTCCGCCACGGCGAGGAAGGCCTGCATGGCCCGGAACATGTCCATCGGCTCTGGATAGCAAAATTCGTAAAGACAGAAAACAGTTTTCGGTCTTGGTGGCGTGCCCTGGCTTGCCGAGTGGCGCGCGGGGAGAGAGGCTCCGCCAGTCCAAGCACGATGGGGAGCGGGCCGGTCACATGGCTGACGATGACCTTTTGGTCGCGGGTTGCGGCGTGGCGGGGCTCTCCGGAATGGGGGGGCGAGAGGGGATGTGTTGCGGCACCCAGCCCGGCGCGATTTCCGTGCTGCCGGGCTTCGTCCCCGGGAAACACGCTGGCGCCGATGCGGCGCTGAGCAGGCGGAACCTGTGACCGCGCCGCTCAAGGGCTATGTGGCTCTCATCACCGGTGCCTCGGGGGGCATCGGCAGCGCGACGGCTGCGGCGCTGGCGGCGCGGGGCGCGCAGCTCGCGCTGGCGGACCTGCGCGCGCCTTCGGGCGAAGGCGCGCTCAACATCGCGGTGGATGTGACGGACAGCGCGCAGGTGCGGGCGATGGTGGATCGCGTCATCGAGGAATATGGCTCGCTCGATATCCTGGTGAATGTCGCGGGCACCGTCTCCATGGGCGCGGCGGCGACGCTGCCGGAAGCGGAATGGGACCGCGTGCTGGCGGTGAACCTCAAGGGCACCTTCCTCTGCTGCCAGGCAGTGATCCCCTGGATGCAGAAGAACCGCTACGGGCGGATCATCAATATCGGCTCCATCATCGGCAAGAATGGTGGCAATGCGCGGCCCTGGATCGACCGGGCCGAGCAGGACCGCGCGAGCAACGTCGCCTATGGCGTGTCCAAGGCCGGCGTGCATGCGATGACAGCCTTCCTCGCGCGGGAACTCGCGGCCGATGGCATCACCGTCAATGCCGTGGCTCCGGGGCCCATCGCCTCCGCCATGACCACGAATTTTCCCGCCGCCTTGCAGGCGCTGATCCCCGTCGGCCGCATGGGACGGGCGGAGGAGGTGG
>CANJXD010000421.1 GCA_947478535.1 Acetobacteraceae bacterium | reverse complement strand
CTGCTGGCGGCAACCGTGACAGCGCTGGCACGCAACCAGGCGCTGATCCAGCGTCTGGAAGCGACACGGCGTCGGACTGATACGCGGGGCTGGGTCGTGCAACGGCGCGAACGCACCCGCCACCTGATCGAGCTGGGCGGCCTCGTCCAGAAGGCTGGCCTGGTCGATCTCGCCGACGACGATCGCGCAACGATTTACGGCGCGCTGCTGGAGCTGGTCGGCCGCGCTCGCGGCGAGGCCGGCGACTCGCTTGCGCTCTGGAAGCGGCGCGGCAAACGCGCGTTCGATGCGGAAAACAATGTGGAGGAGCTGTCTTGAGGAAGACTCTATGGGCCTTGCCGCTCTGCGTCATCATCGCCGGTTGCGGTCGAGGCCCTGCCGATCCGCAAGGCCTCGAAACCGGTGAGACTTTGTTGACGGTAACAGGCACCGGACGCACCGAAGCCGCGCCCGACCAGGCGCTGTTCACCGCCGGCCTGTCCAGCGTGGCCGCCGACGCAAAAAGCGCCAGCGCGAAGAACGCCGAAGCCATGAGCCGGATCACGGCCGCCCTTGCCCGGCTGAACGTGCCCGCGCGCGATATTCAGACGCGCAGCCTGTCAGTCAATCGCGTGGACTACGGCCCCAACAAGGGTCGCTTCGAGGCGAGCAATACCCTCACCGTGCGGATGCGGGACACAGCGCGGGTCGGTAAGGCGATCGCCGCCGTCACCGACGCCGGCGCGAACATCGTGTCCGGCCCTGACCTCTCCGTTACCGATCCCGAGAAGGCGAACCTGAGCGGCTATGATGCTGCCTACAAGTCCGCCCGCGCCAAGGCCGAGGCTTATGCCAAGGCCGCTGGCCTACGCATCGACCGTGTGCTCGCGATCCACGACGGCGGCCAGGGCGGCTACATGCCGCAAATGGGGGCAATGGATGCCCGCATGGTCGCGCCGCCGCCCGTGTCTGTGCAGGCGGAACAGGCGTCGGCGCCGGTGATGGCGGGAACCAATGGCGGAATGGTGACGGTGCGCGTGAACTTCGCGCTGGCCCCCAAATGAACGCCTAGCCGCCATGCCGCGAGAAAGGATGAAGCCGTGACGCCCCTCCTCGACCTCGATGCGATCCGCCGGGAGGTTCGCGCGCTGGAGTTTGAGCGCGGCACGCCGGCTGATGTGGCGGAATGGCGCGAAGCCGATGCCGAATCCCGCGCCAACCTCGCGATCGAGGGCATGACGCTGAGCGGGGATGACGAGGCGCTGTTCGACATGCTGCGCGACGAGGCGGTGCCCCCTCCCCTCGCCACGCAAATCATCCTCAAGCTGCTCGGGCATCCCGACGCCGATCCGGCGCTTGCGATTACGCCGCTGGAACAGGCCTGCTGATGGCTGGTCCGCTCATCGGCGGGCGGCGGCCGATCAGCTGGCGGCTCGCGATCGTCGTCTCGTTCGTCGCGGCCTATGCGACCGCGCGATGGCTGGAAGGCATCTTCGGCGTCGGGCAGATTTCCGGCACGGTGTCGTTCCTCGTCCTGGTCGGACTGATCGGCGCGACCTGGTGGATCAACAGCCGCGCCGGCAAGCGCCGGAACGAGCTGCTGGGCTCGGCCCGCTTCGGCGACCGCGCCGACGTGCGCAAGCTGGAGGCGAATGGAGATCTCCTGATCGGCCGCGCCAAGGAATCCGGCAAGCTGCTCCACTATGACGGCGCGGCGCACCTGCTGACGATCGCACCCACCCGCTCGGGCAAGGGCGTGGGCACGATCATCCCCAACCTGCTGCTGCTCGACCGCTCGGTGGTCTGCATCGACCCTAAGGGCGAGAATGCCCGCGTCACAGCCCGTGGGAGGGCCAGCAAAGGCGCTGTGTGGTGCCTGGACCCCTTCGGCGTCTCCGGGCGTCCTGCGGCCCGCTACAACCCCCTGGCGCAGCTTGATCCCGCAAGCCCGGACCTGGCGGAAGATGCGCAGACGATCGCCGACGCGCTGGTCCACGATGCGCCGGGACAATCGGGCGAGGCGCACTGGAACGAGGAAGCCAAGGCGCTGATCGCCGGCGTGATCCTGCACACCGTCGTCCACGAACCCCCTGCCCGCGCGACGCTCGCCACCGTGCGCGACAAGCTCACCCGCGATCCCGCCGGCTTCGCCGCGCTGCTGGCAGACATGCAAGCCAGCAGCGGCGCGCACGGCCTGATCGCACGCGCCGCCAACCGTCACCTCGGCAAGTCCGATCGCGAGGCCGCCGGCGTGCTGTCCTCGGCGCAGCGCCACACCCACTTTCTCGATAGCCCGCGCCTGGTCGAAAGCACGTCCGCCTCCGATTTCCGCTTCGCGGACCTGAAGGAGCGGCCCGGGACCGTGTTCCTGTGCCTGCCGCCGGATCGACTCGATACCTATGCTCGCTGGCTGCGGCTGCTGGTCGCGCAGGCCGTCACCGATATGGCGCGCTCCCCTGCCCGGCCGGAACGCCCGGTGCTGTTCCTGCTCGATGAGTTCGCCGCCCTCGGCCGACTGGAGCCGGTGGAGCGCGCGATGGGGTTGATGGCCGGCTATGGCCTCCAGCTCTGGCCGATCCTCCAGGACATGCACCAGCTCCGTGCGCTCTATGGCGAGCGCGCCGGCACCTTCCTGTCCAACGCCGGCGTGATCCAGACATTCGGGGTCAACGATCACGCCACCGCCGACATGCTCTCGCGCACGATCGGCGACACGACATTGGAATATGCGACCCTCAGTACGTCGCGCGGCACGGGCTGGGGTGAAAATCGCGCCGGTCCCTCGGAAAGCGTCAGCACGCATGTCACGGCGCGGCGGCTCGTGACGCCCGACGAGATCATGCGGATGCCGGCCGACACGCTCCTGTTGCTGCGCCAGGGCGAACGCCCACTCTGGGCCGGCAAGGTTCGCTACTATGCCGAGCGCGAGTTCGCCGGCCTGTTCGATCCGGCGTGATCGCACACGCCGGCCCGGAAGATCGAAAAGTGAGCTTTGGGGTAGCGCCTCATCGCCCTCTCTGCCGGCGGAACGCTGAAGGCACACACCGCCAGTTTCGCTTGGCTTCTTTCGGAAGCCCTGCGGCCGATAGGCCGCTCTAGTGACGGCGTTAGCCGGCACGGATCGAAGGCGCATTGGCCGTAGGCCAATTCCGCTTGCCCTTCTCAGGTTGACGGTTTTGGGTGAGCCCTGTCGTTAAGAGATTCTGTTAAATAGGAATCGTTAAACAAGTTAAGCCGCTCAAAAAGCGGAATCTTGCTTTGTTTATCAACTGCTTGCCAGCCGGCCCGGTGGGTGAAACCCCGTGATTCGGTGTGTGATACCCCGATAGTGCGGTGGGTGATACCCCGACGCCAAGGTGGGTGAAACCCCGAGACTCTGGAGCCGAAAAGGGGCCTCCGGTGCCAGTTATCCACAGCCTGGCTGGTGGCTCCGGCATCGCCCGAAGCATGTCAGGGTTCAGGCAGCATCGCTGGCCGGTGTGTGAAACCCCGATAGTTGGGCTTGCGGTGTGTGAAACCCCGATAGTCAGCGGCGGCCGGCAAGCCGGTCCATCTGTGCATCGACTTCCTCGGCCCGCTTGCGCTCGGCGTCGAAACGGGCGCGCCGCTCCTCCTCGGCGCGCATTCTCTCGGCGAGTGCCAGTGCCTCGGCCTCGCCGCGGAGCCTGAACAACACGGCCGGGCTTTTGTCCGTCGTCTCGGTCAGCTCCATCGCATAGTCGGGGAGCTGGTCGGCCTCGATCACCCGCCGAAGCATCCGGTTGAACTCCTTGGGCTGGGCATCGCTGCCGGTCTTGTCGCGAAGTACCTCTACCCGGCAAGTCCACCCACCGCGCTGCGTGCCGGCGTGCTTTCGCGCGATACGATAGAGCGCCCGCTCCAGCCCTCCGGAGAGCAGGAAATAGTCGGGGTGCATGGTGAGCAGCGACTTCTCGTTGACGATGCCCTCATAGACCCAATCCGAGAGGGTCAGCGTCATGCCGCGCGGCTGCTCCGTTTCGGCGTCGGTGTCGAAGGTCCAGCTGTCGAGCCAGTTGAAGCCAGCCTTCTGCCGGCGCTTCGTCGCGCGGATCGAAGTTGTGATCGAAGTCGTCTGGAGCCGGAGGAGCGCAGCTTGCAGCTCCTGATAGTCCCTGCCCCCTGTGCTGCGCTTGATCGCCCGCAGTAGGTCATAGGGCGTGGTTGTCAGCGTGCGGGGCAGATCGTTCAGCCCCTGCTGCTTCATGCGGTTGAGCGTGGACGCGGCCCATATCAGGATATCGGCGTCCCAGATCGTGGCCATGCCGTAGTCGGGAATGGCCTGCACGCGCACCCAGGCCTCGCCATCCGGGCTGCGATACTCGATCGGCTTCAGCCGCTTGCGCTTCTGGAGCGAGAAGAACGGGCGCTCCATGACCTCCCGCTGGTCCTTGAGCGGAAGATCGCCGAGCGCCGGAATGAACAGGTCGAACTCGGGATTGGGATCACGCCGCTTGCTCACGGCGCGAACCTGGTGTGTCCCCGCTGGACCAAATACTGGCGCAGCAACCGCTCGGTGATGACGGTAAGGGGCTCCCCGCCCTCCTCGACGCTGAGCTGGCGCAGTGTGCGGTGCATGTCTTCGGGAATGTGGATTAGCACCGGCTTCTTGCCGGGATGGCTGCTGCGCCGGGCCGGTGCTGCCGGGGCCGACGTGTCCGCCGCACGCCGCGACCGACGCGGGACGGCAGGCTGCGGCGCGGGAGTTGCATCGGCAACGGGAGCCTGTGCCTGTGCCTGTGCCTGTGCCTCGGGCTCGTCATCGAAGATGCCGGCGAGCGCGGAAGTTTTCTTCGCCATCATCCAACCTCGCTTACTTGCTTAGTCGTAAAGCCGCTTAGTCGCTTAGCCTCGTCATAGGCGGCGCGCAACTCGGCCGCCGCCTTGCTGGCCGGGTCCGTCTCGGCGGCCGTTCTGCCGAGCGGCGTGGCCTTGTAGAAATCCTTGCGGAAGTGGAGGCGGCTGTCGAACATCGTCACGCCCTTCGCCGCGAAGCCGGCATGGGCCTCCTGCCCCTCCCCGCCCTGATGCGGAACCTGCGTCAGTATAACGGCGAACGGCGTGCCTGCCTGCTGCACCTGCTTGACGGTCTGCAACACCGAATGAACGTCCAGCCCTCGCGGCGCGACAGGGATGATGACGAAATCCGCCTGCTCGGCTGCGAGCATGGCAATGTCCTTGGAGTTCGCCGGCGTGTCGATGATGATGAGGTCGATCTTGCCGCTGCTGCGCCCGCG
>CANJXD010000420.1 GCA_947478535.1 Acetobacteraceae bacterium | reverse complement strand
CCTCCGCGAGTTCCACCACCAGCCGCGCCACCTCGCCACGCAGGCGAACCGAGCCCGTCACGAGGTAGTCCGCGCCCAGCAACTCGGCCAGGCGCGTCAGGTCGTCCGGCGCGACATCCTGGAAGCGCCGCGTCGAACTGGCGGAGATCACCACCGGCTCCCGCAGCCCGGCGAGGAGGTGGACGATATCCTCGACGATCCCCTCCGCGAGGTAGTCGGGCTCCGCGCCGCCGCCGAGCACGCGGAAGGGCAGCACGGCCACCACCGGCGCATCCTCCGCCGTCAGGGCGCGGCGCCTGTCCCGCAAGGGCTCCGCGGGCAGCGGCGCTGGTCCCAGCGCCGGTGGCACGGGCAGCTCGGTCTCACCGCGCTTGATTTCAGCGACCAGGCGCTGCGTCGCCACCGAGGGCTCCTGGTCAAACTCGGCGCCAAGCACTTCATACAGCGCGGCATAGCTGCGCAGCGCCACGCCGATCTCGCCATCCTCCGCCGCCAGGCGCATCACGGTGCGGCATGCGTCCTCATGCGTCGGGTCCAGCCGCAGCAGGGCTTCCGCCATGGCGCGGCGAGTGCGCCGGGGCGCCGCTTCATCGGCGAAGGCGCCTTCCAGCGCTCGTTGCAGGCGCGATTGCACGGCGATCCGTGTCGCACCCACCCAGTCCCGGAACAGCGGGCTCAGATCCTCGTAGCCCGCGAGCATGCGGTCTGCCCGGCCCAGCGCGGCCCCGGCCGTCGGCGGCACACCCGCGCCGATCGCCGCCAGCACCGCATCGATATCCAGCGCCAGACTGCCCGGCGACAATGCCAGCGAGTCCCGCCCGGCCACCAGGGCCTGGCAGCCGCGCTGCTGCAGAGCATCGCGCAGCTCGAACACGGATTGGCGGAGCGAATTGCGCGCCTGGCGTTCCGGCGCCTCGCCCCAGAACAGACCCGCGAGTTGTTCGCGCGACACCGGCGCCCCGCCTTCCAGCGCGAGATAGGCGAGCATGGCGCGCGCCTTGCGGTTGTTCAGTATGACCGGCGCGCCATTCAGCGACAGCCTGAGCCCATCGAGCACCGCCACCTCGATGCAAGGCGGGCCTGGCACCTCGGGGCTGGCCTGCTTCGGCAGGATGCGTCCAAGCACGCTCAGCGCGGCCATCCCGGCTCGCCGGCCGGGCCGAATGGGATACTGCACCATGGGGTGATGCACCCGGTTGCGACCCCCCTCACCTGCCACCCTCCGCCTGATTTCAGCCAGTAACGATTCATCCTCCGCGGTCCCGTGAGTGGCAACAGCTAGTTTCGCGTCACGCGCGCCGTGAACGATCCGCTAACGATTGGCTAACGCAGCCCAGCGCGGAGAGCGCCTAGACCTCATCCCGTGGCGAGGGAGGTGGCACGCCGTGCACAGCAGCGAGCAATCCGACAATGGCTGGCCCGATTTTGGCTCCCCCCTCTGCGGGACGTCCCAAGGGATGCTTCTGGATGCGGCAATGGATGGACCCGTGGGCATGAACCCGGATACCTCGGCGTTCGGGGACGCCCCCTGCCCCTCGGGGCCCGACCTACTGCGCCGCTGGGATGACCATCACACGCATTGGCAGGCCCGCCTGGTCGAGGGCCTGGACCCCACGGCGCGACTGCTGCTGGGCCGCATCGCCCCCGACAGTCGCGCCATGACCCGGGGGCGAGAGGTTGTGGGCGGCCTCAACTTCGCCTCCTCCGACCATCTTTCGCTCGCCGCGCATCCGGCGGTGCTCGCGGCCGCCTCGGCGGCGCTGGCGAAGTTCGGGACCCAGGCCGGCGGCACCGCCGCGGCGCAGGGCCGCAGCCTGCCCCTGCAACAATTGGAGGAAGCGCTCGCGGACCTGCTCTGCTGCCGGGAAGCCAGCGTCTTCCCCACCGACTGGGCCGCCGGCTACGGCGCCGTCCGCACCCTGGTGGGGGAGGATGACCACGTGCTGATCGATGCCCTGGCCGCGCCCTGCCTGCGGGAAGGCGCCCAGGCCGCGACGCGCAACCTGCACCCCATGCCGCACGGCGCCATCGAGGCCATCATCCACCGCCTGGCGCGGCTGCGCGCCGCCGATGCCAAGGCCGGCATCCTGGTGATGACCGAGAGCGTCTTCACCCTCGATTCGAGCGTGCCGGCGCTGCGCTGGCTGCGCGATGCCTGCCTCCGCCATGGCGCGACGCTGCTGGTGCGCCTCGGGCATGATTTCTGCGCCTCGGGGGATGGCGGCCTCGGCTTCCTGGGGCGGGAGGGGGTGATCGGCGAGACCGACATCGTCGTTGGCTCGCTCTCCGGCGTGATCGGCGCCAGCGGCGGCTTCGTGGCCTCGGACGCGCCGGGCCTCGCCCAGGCGCTGCGCCTGCGGGCCTCGACGCTGCATGCCTCCGCCGCGCTGTCGCCACTGCAGGCCGCCATCGCCCTCGCCGGGCTCGGCATCGTCGCCTCGGCGGAGGGCGCGCAACGCCGGCGGCGCCTGGCCGCGAATATCGAAAGGCTGCGCGCCAGCCTGCAGGCCCGCGCCTTCCAGGTGCTGGGGGAAGCCAGCGCCGTGGTGCCGGTGCTGCTGGGCGAGCACGCCCTCGCCCGCCGCCTGACCCGCGCCGCGATCGCCGCCGGCGCGCTGGTGGACCTCATCGAACATCCCGCCGTCTCACGCGGTGGATCGCGCTGGCCGCTGATGGTGATGGCCGACCACACCGCCGCGCAGATCGACACCATGGTCGAGATCGCGGTGGCCGCCCGTGAAGCGGCGAGGCCCGAGGATGGGCATGACATCGCCACCAGCCTGATGCCGGCCGCGATCGGGGAACCGGAGGACGAGGCATGGTCATGAACCGCTGTGAATAAGCGGGGAGGCATGCGGTCCCTGCGCGGACCGCCGGTCGGAACGTTAGGGAAATGGCCGGGGAGGCGTCCAGCGCCCTTCCCGCGGCTTGGCGGGCGAAGCGCGCGCGGCGCCTCACCCGCCCTGCGTGCAGCCTACTTGCTCATATCCAGCGCCGGCTTCGCATCGGCCGGAAGTGGGCTTTCATAGGGCTTGCCGCCGGTGCGCCTGGCGTGGTCGGCCTTGGCGTCCTTGATGATGGCCGGGTTCAGCAGCGCATCAACCGCCGTGCCCGCCATCACCTTCGCCACATGCACCATGCCCTTATGCGCCAGCGGCAGCTTGCCCTGGCCGGTGAGCTGCCAGGAATGGAACGGCGTGCCGATCGCGCAGGTGGCACCCCGCGCCTGCACCAGCGGCACCTTCCACGAGACATCGCCGACATCCGTGCTGCCGATCATCGGCACGCCCACGGCACCTTCCGGCACCACTTCCTCGCACAGCACCACGCCATCCTTCGGCGTCACGCCGACGCGGCGCCAGGCGGAGAGGATATCCTCCGCCGACAGCGTCGCCTGGAAGGCGGCCGCGGTCTTCTTGTCCTCCTCATCGAAGGGCGGCGCGCCGAGCCGGGCGAGGTTGGCGTGCATCGCCTTCTCGAGCGGCGTATTGCCCATCAGATTCGACACGGCGGAGATCACCCGCGTCGCCACCGTGCATTCCGTCATCAGCGCCGCGCCATCGGCGATCTTGCGGACGCGCCCGACCAGCTGGTTCAGCTCCGTCACGTTGCGCGCGCGGATGAGGTAGCGGATCTTCGCCGTCGCCTGGACGACATTCGGCGCGATGCCGCCGGCATCGAGATAGGCGTAGTGCACGCGCGCATCGCTCGGCATGTGCTCGCGCATGTAGTTCACGCCGACATTCATCAGCTCCACCGCATCGAGCGCCGAGCGCCCGAGATGCGGCGCGGCGGCGGCGTGAGAAGCCCGGCCGGTGAACGAAAAGTCGATGCGCGTATTGGCGAGCGAAATCGCGTCATCCACCCCGGCGAAGGAGGCGGGGTGCCAGGTGATGGCGATGTCCACATCGTCGAAGGCGCCGTCGCGCACCATGAAGCCCTTGGCCGCGCCGCCTTCCTCCGCCGGGCAGCCGTAGTAGCGCACCCGCCCCGGAAGATTGTTCGCTTTGAGGTAGTCCTTGACCGCCGCGGCCGCCATCAGGCTCGCGGAGCCCAGCAGGTTATGGCCGCAGCCATGGCCGCGCGTCTCGCCCGGCACGGGGCGGGGTTCCAGCACGCCGGCTTCCTGGGAAAGACCCGGCAGCGCGTCATATTCGCCCAGGATGGCGATGATCGGCCCGCCCTCGCCGTATTCGCCCATCACCGCGGTCGGAATGCCGGCGACGTCCTTCGTGATGGCGAAGCCCTCGGCCTCCAGCATCGCGACATGCTCGGCGCAGCTTTTGTATTCGTCGTAGCAGAGCTCCGGCATCCCCCAGACGCGGTCCGCCATTTCGACGTATTGCTGCCGGCGGGTGTCCACCAGGCGCCAGATTTCTTCTTCATTGGCCATCGCCGCGATCCTTCACACAGATGTCGCCATTCTCGCCTGGATCGTGCTTTGCAGGGAAGGCCGAGCCGCGCGAAACTGCCGATGTGACCGAAACACCCTGTGCTCCACCCAGTTTGGCCCTGACCATCGACGGCCATGCGATCGAGGCCTCCCCCGGGGCATCGCTCATCCAGGCCTGGATCGCCGCCGGCATGCCACTGACAGCCAATGTCGGCTGCATGGGCCAGGGCGTCTGCGGCGCCTGCCGCGTGCTGGTGCGGCGAGAGGGGGATCGCATCGCCACGACGGCGCTGGCCTGCGAAACCCGCGCCGAGGCGGGCATGCAGGTGGCCTTCGTGGACCATTTCCCGGCGCGGCGCAGCCACGCCTATGACCTCCGCGCCACCACCGATAGCTGGCAGGCCCTGGCCAGCATCGACGCCACCTTCCCCGAGGCGAAGCATTGCCGCCATTGCGGCGGCTGCGACGCCGCCTGCCCCAAGGCCATCGAGGTGCAGAAGGCGGTCACGCTGGCGGTCGAAGGCCGGGCGCTCGCGGCGGGCGCGCTGTTCGAGCATTGCGTCATGTGCAACCTCTGCGTCGCCGCCTGCCCCGAGCACATCGCCCCCGCCCATCTCGGCCAGTTCCTGCGCCGCATGGCCGCCAGCCTCACGCTCCGCCCGGGAGACCTGATCCAGCGCCTGCGGGAGATCGAGGAAGGCCGCCAGCCCATCGACCTCGACGGCGTCCAGCCATGATCCCTTGGGACACGGCCCTCGCCGCGCCGCGAGCCCCCGCGCCGCCGGCAATGCCGCTGGCGCCGGCGGAATTGCTGGCCCGCTTCCACCCGGACCACGCCCCCGGCGCGATGGTGACGCTGCGCCTCGGTGCCTCCGCCGGCCAGCCCTGCCCGGCCGCCCT
>CANJXD010000419.1 GCA_947478535.1 Acetobacteraceae bacterium | reverse complement strand
GGTCATCCGCCCGCACCGCCCCCAGCAGCCCGTAGCCCTGGCCCTCGGAGTGGGAGACATTGCGATTGCCGGTATCGATGATGCGGCCATCCGTGTGCAGGAAGCGGCGCCGGAACTCGGCCCAATCCTCCTGCGGCGAGGTGAAAGCCTGGCCAAGGGCCGGCCGGCCCATCAAGCCGGCCGCCGTGACGGCGAGCGCCGTGGAGTCGCGCAAAAGGCTGCGCCGGCCGGTCGCGGTGGCTGCGAAGTAACGCTGTCTGATTGCCCCTCGCGCTGGGCCATCCGCCTGGGACATGGCACCCGATACCGGCCCGCGGGCCTCTCTACCGATCAAGTGTATGAACTTTAGCACGCTACTGTGCTATAAGCATCTAGTCCGCCGGTAGGAGGGACAGAATGCGACACATCCTCACTGCTGCTGCCCTGGCATTTTCCGTGCTGGCGGGGTCCCCTGTCCTGGCGGCAGACCCGCCCGCTCCGCCCGTGGTTGCTCCCAATGCCGGGGACGCCATGGCGATGTTGAACGTGCTGGCCATCGCACGCCGCCTTGAGCTCGACATGTCCTCGGCGGAAGTCGTGGACACATTGGTCGAGGGCGGGCTGACGATCGACCAGCAGCGGGACCTGCCGCCCGATGGGCTCAGCCGCCTGATCCTGGCGGTGCCGGACGATGACGACTGCATGCCGCGCGGTGCGCAGTTGGTCTGCCCGTCCATCCGCGTCTTCCTGCTGAACGACCCGCAGCGCGGCTATCGCGTGACCCGGATCGAGGCGTTCCAGCGTGTCGAAACCTCGGTGACCGTGACGCAGGTGTTCGAACAGGCCGCAATCGCCATGGGCCCGGCCTTGCAGACGGAAATGTGGCCGGAACAGGTGCGTGGCGGCTCCGTCATCGTCTGGCGCCAGCGGTGGCGGGAGGATCTGTCCGATGGCCCGTCCACCGAGGTTATCGCCACGCAGGAACCGCCGGACCGGCCGACCTTCGGCCTTGCGGATTCGAATGCGCGCGCGACCGGCATCGGCGTGATCATCGCCAATGCCGATCTGGAAGGCGCCTTCGCGTCCGTCCGCCGCCGATTGCAGCAGCGCGTTCCGCGCTGAGGCCGCGCACGCCACCGTCCCGCGACACCGTCCCGGCTTTGGGCCGGTCTCAGCGATAGGCGGGCAAAGGCGGCGATACGGAGCGCAGATAGCGTTCCTGGATATCGGCGATCGTCCCGTCCGCCTGCCGGAGATACAAAAAGGTGTTGAGGAAGCGGAGCAGGTCATGCTCCCCCAGACTCACAGCCATGGCGTGATGGGTGTGGGAGACTGGAAAGGCCAGTTCGAGTTCGAGGTCCGGCCGCGTCACGGTCAGGTCCCGCACCATCCAACTGTACAGCGCCGCGGCATCGGCGCGGCCATGCGCGGCGGCATCGGCGCAGGACAGCGTGTCCGGCAGGAACAGGGCCGTCGTATCCGGGGGCAGCCTGCCCCGTACCGCATCCGCCGCATAGGTATGCTCCGGCAGCGCAATCCTCTTGCCCGCGAGGTCATCCAGCGTGCGGAAGCGATGGCCGCGCGGCGCCGCGATGGTCACCACCAATTCCCCATGCGCCGAGGCCAGCGCCACCCGCCGCCGTGTCGCGGGCACGGCCGGGACCAGGGCGAGCAGTACATCCACCCGATCCTCTTCCAGCGCCTCGATTCGATTGTGCGCGGCAAGGCGCACCAGTCGAAGCCGCACGCCGAGATCCCGCGCCAGGACTTTCGCGAGTGCGACTTCCGCCCCATCGGGGGACCCGTCATCGCCATAGCTCCCCCAGGGGGGAACATCGAGCCAGACGCCGACGCGGAGCACGCCAGTCCGGAGCACCCGGAGCAGCGTACCCGCGGGTGCCCCATTGGGATCAACGGCCGCATGGGCGGTGGTGGCCGGCAGCGCCAGGGCGGAGATCAGGCCAAACGCGGCGCGGCGGCCGAGACGCGACGTGGCGGAGGGCGGCGGATCATCCGCCATGGCGTTGTCCGGCATCAGAAAAAGGGGAGCCGGGGCAGGGGGCGGCCATAGAAGTCACGATGCATCGCCTGGATCACGCCCTGGCCGCGCAGCAGATACAGGATGGTGTTCACCGCGCGCAGCAGGTCGTGGTCCCCGAAGCGCAGCGCCGGCGCGATCCAGCATTCGCCGACCGAAACCTTCAGTTCCAGTGTTGGAAGTGCCTGGATCAGGCTGGATGCCATGGCGGAATTCACCACCACGCCATCCACCTGGTTGCTTTCCAACGCCACCAGCAGGGCGGCCCTGTCCATCAGCGACACCAGGCTGAGGGTCTGCATCGGCAGGCGCCCCCGCAGGAAGGTCAGCGGCCAGCCGGCGAGCACGCCGATCCGCTTGTCCGCCAGTGCGGCGGCGCTGTTCACCACCACCGTATCCGCCGCCACGATATCGAGTTCGAGATGCACATAGGCATCCGCGAACAGAACTTCCCGCGCCAATTCGATCATGAGCGGCGGCGGGTTGATCAGAATATCGAAGCGGCCCGCGCGCAGTTCATCCACGCCGTCCCGGCTGGTGGTCGGCACAAGGTCGAGCGGCAGGCCGAGGCCAATCGCCAGGTGATCCGCGATCCGCACCGCCATGCCATCGGGTTGTCCGGGCGTCACCTCGAAGGCTGTCTGCGTGCCGTCGATATCGATCCCGACGCGCAGCCGGTCGAGCTGAAGGATCTGCGCCAGTGGGCTCCGCTGCGCGGACAGGCGCCCGGCCGGCGCCAATCCTGCCATGGCGCCGCAGGCCGCCGGACCCAGGGCGCGCAGCAGTGCGCGGCGGGGGGCGGGTTCAGCCATGCGCATCCCGCATCCGGTTCCAGCGGGAAGCGGCATCGCGCATCGCGGTACCAGCGTCCTCATCGCCTGCCAGGGCGCGGCGCAACGCGGCCATGCCATCCCGCTGCCAGGCGGAAAGCCACGGGCAGATCAGGTCCTTCGGCCGCGCCAGGGCCGCCTGTTGGTGCAGCACCATGGGGCTGGAGGTCCAGCGATGTATTTCCGCCGTCACGGCCGGGTCCTGGTCCAGCGGCAGGGCGCAGGAGGGCAGCCCCGCATCGATCAGCAGCCGCCTTTGAAACGCGTATTCCCCCGCGACATTCGGCCCGCCAAGGGCTGCCATCAGGCGAAGCGCGCCGTCGCGCCGCTGCGGATCGGACAGGGCTGACCGGGTCGCGGCGAAAAAGCGCACCCAGCCTACGGTGGCATGGGCGCCGCGCGCCCCGCCCCGCGGCATCAACGCCACGCGGAGATCCCCGGCGGTTCTGGACTGCCGGGGGTCATTCAGTGTGCGGAGGCGATAGCCCGGCAGCAGCGCGAAGACGTGTTCGCCTTCCGCCATCGCCTCCGTGACATCCGGTTCCGCCGTCTCATGCGCGAAGGCGGACAGGATACGATGGCCTCGCATGGCATCACGCAGAAAATCGAGCATCGACAGCACGCCGGCCTCGGCATCTGCCATCGCCGCGCTGCCATCCTCCCGCACGAAGCGGCCGCCAAAGGCATAGGCGAGCGCGGTGATGATCTCGATCAGCCAGGGGTCATCATCGAGGGGAAGGGCCAGGGGGACGCGGGCGAGCCCCAGGCGCTGGATGCGGAGCGATTGTGCGACCACCTCATCCCAACTGGTCGGCGGCTCCTCGATCCCGGCGCGGCGCAGCAGGTCCCGGTTATAGATAAAGGCGATCACGTCCGTGTAGTAGGGCAGCCCGTATTGCCGGCCGCGAAAGGTGATGCCGCTGCGGCAATGCGGGCGGATGTCCGGTATCAGTCGGGCGAGGTCCGGCTCCGCGTCGATCGGGCCGACCCAGCCTTTCTCGGCGAATTCCGGCAGCCAGGAATCCGAGAGAAGGCAGACATCGACTTCCGACGCGCCGCCGATCAACTGGCCCTTCACGACATCCTGATAGGAAGGCCAGGGCACATGGCGGTGCTGCACGCGGCGCCCTGCTTCCCGGGAGAAGGCGCTGATCTCACGGCCGAAGCCCTCCATCACGGGTTGCGGCGCGGTCCAGGTGAACAGATGGGTCGGACGCGTGCCTTGCGCCATCGCCGCAGGCGGCTGCAGGGAGCCCGTGGCCGCCATCGCGCCTGCGACGCCCGCTGCCCTCGCGGCGCATTGCAGGATGGCGCGGCGCGGCACCGCGCCGGCCGTCGGGGTGTGGAGGGGCGCGCGTGCCGGCCGATCCATCACAGCGGTGCCAGTGGCTGCGGAGGAAAGCCGGTCGCGTCGCGGAACATCGTGGCCAGCCGGCCATCATGTTGTGCATCAGAAATGGATGCATTCACCGCCAGCAGCAGGTCCTGCGCCCCAAACTGCACACCGGCGGCGTAGGTGTAGTTCCCCAGCGAGAAGTGTGCCGCGAGGCCGGCGCCAGGATTGCGCTGGATGATGGTGCGAACGTGGATCGCCGGCAGGAGCGCCGCATCCACCGCGCCGGTCAGCAGCGCCACCTCCGCATCATGGAAGGATTGCAGCGGCGTCACCACCGCGCCGGCGGGTGCCGGCCAATCATCGGCGAAGGCATCACGGTATTGGACCAGCATGCCGAGGCGCGCCCCATCCAGTGCCGAACCGTCCCGCAAACGCGGCCGCGCCGGGGCAACCACCACGCCGTCGAGCGCACCGAAGGGGGTGCTCAGCAGGAAGCGACGAGCCGAAAGGGCGGACACCATGGCCGGCACCTGCACATCCGCATCGCCGGACGTCACGGCCACGCCCGGCATGGTCGGATCCGCCAGGACAAGAAGTTCGAGCCGCACCCCGAGATCCTTGGCGATCATCTCGGCGACTTGGACGCCGAAGCGGTCCTGCAGGGGGGAGTTGCGCGCACCGGGCGGCGCGGTTGGCAAGGACAGGCCCTGCCCGATGCTGACCCGCAGCCGGCCGCGTTCGAGCACGCGGGTGAGGGAGGTATCCGCGGCGCGCGCCGAGTGCACGAGACTCTGCGACGCGATCAAACCGGCCACGACGTGCCGGCGGCGGATGGCGGGCACGTCCGGCGCGGGCTTGGCGATGTCGAGGCGCAAGCGTTTGATTCCGGCGTTGATCTTCAGCGGCGTACCGAGACGAGGGAGGATGGAGCGAGATTGTCTCGTATCCCTGCGACTGTAAGTGTCTGTCTCCGAAGATGTTGAATCCCTTGAGTCTCTTGTGATTCGCTGTGGTCCCAGCCGATTCGCAGGGTCTGACGATGTGGACTGCCGAGAACCGCCCTTTCTACGAGCGTAGCAAGCTGCGCTACCCAAGCGACCTGACCGATGCGGAG
>CANJXD010000418.1 GCA_947478535.1 Acetobacteraceae bacterium | reverse complement strand
TGCGTCGCTTGAACATGGCGGGATCCTCCTGTTGCCCGAAGGATACCCGCCCGGGGCCTATCCCGCCAGTTGCCGCAGCTTCGCGAGATCCGCTTCCGCCACGCGCACGCCCTGCGCGCGGCCTTCATGCAGCAGCGCCATCTCGCGCTCCCCCGGCAGCATCACGGGGCGGGCGGGATCGGCGGGCGGCGTGGTGTGGATGATGCCGGCGAAATCGTTCATGCGCGCGGCGAGGGTGGCGGCCGGCGCCAGCTTCGTCGCATCGATGGCGATGAAGACATGGCCGAGGTCCTGCGCCACCTCCGGCGCCTTGTCCCAGGCGCTGACGCGGGTGAGGTAGGCGGCGCCGGAGAGCAGGCCGGAGAGCAGGTCCACCATGATGGCGAGGCCGTAGCCCTTGTGCCCGCCGACCGGCAGCAGGAAGCCCTTCAGCGCTGCCGCCGCATCGGTGGTGGGATTGCCATCGGCATCCGCGGCCCAGCCTTCCGGGATGGGCTGGCCGGCGGCGGCGAGGGTGCGGATCTTCGCCCGCGCGGCGACGGACAGCGCCATGTCGAGGATCACGGGATCGCCGCCCGGGTTCGGCACGCCGATGCCGAGCGGGTTGTTGCCGAGCCGGGTATCCTTGCCGCCGGTGGGCGCGATGGTCGTCGTCGCGTTGCTGGCGATGAAGGTGGCGAAGCCCTGCTCGGCGGCGATCAGCGCATAGGGCGCGATCGGGCCGAAATGGTTGCTGCCGCGCGCGAAGGCAGCGCCGATGCCGCAGGCGCGTGCACCCTCCAGCGCCGCTTCCAGCGCCTTCATGCCGACCAGCGGGCCGATGCCGTTGGCGCCATCCACCATGGCGAGCGCCGGCATCACGCGCTCCACCGTCACATCGGCCCGCGCGTCGATGCCGCCGACCGTGACGCGGCCGAGATATTGCGGCACGCGGCTGATGCCATGCGTCGACAGCCCGAACAGATCCGCGAGCACGAGGATGCGCGCGGCGAGTGCGGCTTCCTCGGCCCGCATCCCGCCCGCCACCAGCGCCCGCGTCGCGAGGTCGAGCAGCGCGGCTTCGTCGATACGAACCATGCTCACGCCGAAGGGCCCGCCCAGACGGCGGCGGGGACATAGACCTCCCCCTTCATGATGCGGCGCGCCGTGCGCAGCGTGCCGCCGGCGAGGATGGTCGGCGCCCCGGCCGCATCGGTGCCGGTGGTGATCACGGCTTCCATGCTGCCGGTGGGGTGTTCGATCACGATGGCTTCGCGCACCGCGTCGGTCACGCGGGCAATGCCGGCGGCGACGGTGCCGGACAGTTTGCAGGCGGAGGCGATGCAGATGCCGCCCGTTACCGCCATGGCTTCGTGGGTTGCCAGCGGCGTGAAGTAGCGCGCGGTGACGGAGCCATCCTCGGCGGCGGGTTCGGCGATCATGGCGAATTTCGGAATGACGCGACCTTCCGCATCGCCCATGCCCATGGCGAGGCTGGCGGCGCGGCGGATGGTCTCGATGCGGGCCATGAAGGCCTTGTCGGCGTCGAGTTCCTTCGCACTCTCCCGCCCCGTCTTGCCGAGGTCCTTGGCGCGGGCGATGACGACGGGCATGCAGACATCGAGGCAGGTGACATCGACGCCCTCGATATGATCGAGCGCATGGCCGGTCGGCATCAGCTTGCCGGTGGCGCCGCCCACGGCATCGGCGAAGTTCAGCAGCACCGGGGCGGCGGTGCCGGGGACGCCGGCGATGGCGGTGTTGCCGTCATAGCGCACGCGGCGGCCGGGGGTCTGCACTAAGGCCTCGATCAGCGCGCCGGTGTTGATGGCGCGGATCATCACCTTGGTCTCCCCATCCTCGGCGGGGACCAGGCCGCTTTCGATGGCGAAGGGGCCGACGCCGGACAGCATGTTGCCGCAGGTCGGCCCCCAATCCACGAAGGCGCGGTCGATGGAGGGCTGGGCGAACAGGTAGTCCACCTGTTCCGGCTTGCCGGGTTCCGACTTCGAGACGAGCACGACCTTCGTCGTCAGCGTTGTCGCCCCGCCCACGCCATCGATCTGGCGCGCATCGGGGGAGCCCACGGCGGCGAGGATGACCTGCGCCGCCGCGTCACGATCCGCCGGCAGGTCGGTGCGGAGGAAGTAGGGGCCGCGGCTGGTGCCGCCCCGCATGAAGGTGCAGGGGATGGCGGTCTGGAGATGCGGTTCGGACATGGGGGCTCTCGTCAGCGAAGGGGCCGTCAGCGCAGCGGCCAGGGCAGGTCGATGAGGGATTGCAGCACGCCAGAGGGGAAGTCGAGCACCAGGATGTTCGCCACCGCGATCAGCCCGCCATTGGCGATGGTGGTCAGCACCAAGGTGAGGGTCCAGGTGCATTTCGCGGCGTGGCGCAGGAACGCCAGGAAGAAGACGATGCTCGCCAGCAGGAAGCCGAACAGGGCGGAGCCCAGGATCAGCGCGGCGAACCAGAACAGATAGGTCCAGAACCCGCCCTGGCTTTCATCCGAGCCTTCCTCCCCATCATGCAGCAGGCTGCCCGCATCCTTGGCGAAGGCGAGCTTGAGCAGAACGGGCACGCTGATCAGCAGCATGGTGCCGGCGACCATGGCGGGGAAGACCGCGCCGAGGAAGCTGTGCCGCATGGCGTCGAGCAGCACGATGGCGAAGACCACGACCGGCACGATGGCGAAGATCGCCTGCGGGCGCGCCTGGCCGCGCTTGTCCGTCTCATCATCCGTATCGGCCAGCCGCCGCTGCCGGGCGCCGACGAAGACGAAGACGGCGATCATCGCCGCGATGATCAGCACGCCGGGGCGCTCGAGGAAGCCCCAGCCATAGAACTGCACGGCCTGGTACAGATAGGTCTCCATCGGCTGGGCAAGGACGAAGCCCACCACGAAGGGCGGGCGCGGCCAGCCGAAGCGCCGCATGAACAGGCCCAGCACGCCGACACCGAGCAGCAGGAACAGGTCCGCCATATCCCGGCTGGTGTTGAAGGCGCCGAAGCAGACGATCATCACCATGAAGGGCGCGATCAGCCCGAAGCGGATCGTCGTCAGCTTGGCGATCAGGGGGGAGGTGGCAAAGCACAGCGCCGTGCCCATCACATTGGCGATGGCGAGCGACCAGATGATGGCATAGGTGAGGTCGAGCCGTTCCCCCACCAGCTGCGGCCCGGCCTCGATGCCGATCAGTGTCATGCCACCGAGGAAGACGGCCATGGAGCCGGAGGAGGGGATTCCGAAGAACAGCGTCGGCACCAGGGCGCCGCCTTCGCGCGCATTGTTCGAGGCCTCGACGGCGATCACGCCGCGGACATCGCCCTTGCCGAACTGGCCGTTCTTTTCCGTCTGCACGGCATGGCCATAGACGATCCAGTCCGTGACGCTGCCGCCAAGCCCCGGGATCGCGCCGAGCACGCTGCCGATGGAGGAAGTCCGCAGCAGCAGCCACCAATGCTTGCCGATATCGCGTACCCCGGCCATCCAGCCCTTGCCGAGCTCGGCACTCTGCGAAATCGTGCCGCCGCCGCGGGCGAGATCGACGATTTCCGGCAGCGCGAAGATCGCCAGCACCAGCACCGGCAGCGGCAGGCCATCCGAGAGATAGAGCGTGCCGAAATCATTGCGGTATTCGGAGGTGGCCGGCGCCGAGCCCACGGTGCCGAGTGCCAGCCCCAACCCGCAGGCGACCAGCCCCTTGGCGAAGGACCGCCCGGCGAGCACGCCCACCATGGAAAGCCCCAGCACCGCCAGCATGAACAGCTCCGCCGTGCCGAGGGCAAGGATCAGCGGCCGCGCCACCATCACCGCCCCCGTCAGGATCGCCGCACCCACCAGCCCGCCGATCATCGAGGCGAGGAACGAGGCCGAGAGCGCGCGGGCCGCTTCGCCGCGCCTGGCCATCGGGAAGCCATCCAGGATGGTGGCCTGGCTGGCGGAGGAGCCGGGGATGCCCATCAGGATGGAGCTGTAGGTATCCGCCGTGGCCGCCACGGCGACCAGGCCGACCAGCATCGCCAGCGCCGAGACCTGATCGAGCCCGTAGATGAAGGGCAGCACGAGCGAGAGCCCCGCCAGCCCGCCCAGCGCCGGCAGCACGCCGATCGCGTAGCCGATCGCGACACCCAGGGCCATGTAGCCAAGCCGTTCCGGCTCGGACAGCGAGAGGAGCGCCGAGAGCAGGGCGTCAAGCATTGCGCCGTCCTTTGCAAGCGCCGGCCGATTTGGGGGGCCGGGTGGTGAAGTCGTGCGGGGGGAGGCGGCGCCGGGTCCCGGCGCCGCCGGGCATCAGCCTTCGTTCAGGCGATGGTTGAAGCGCCGCAGCAGCCAGTCCCGGCACCATTGGCGGACTTCGGGGGTGATCGTCGTCGCCACCGCATAGGCGCGGTCGCAGGCGGCGCCGGTCACCTCATCGTACTCGCCGATCACCGGGCCGCGTTTTTCCAGGTATTCCCGGTCGGCGATGGTGCGGCGGAAGGCGACGCGATAGGCGTCCAGGATCGCCGGCGGCGTCGTCTTCGGCAGAACCACGAATTTCTGCGCGCCGAAGCCGGCGGCGAACAGCACCTTGAAGGCTTCCCAGGCCGGGCCGGAGGGCACACGGCCGGTCGCCGCCTGGAGGAATTCGGGGAAGCTCGGCAGTTGCGGGAAGTTCGGATCGCGCACGATCTCGCCCGCCTCGCTCAGTGTGCCCCAGCTCCACAGCGGCACCGCCTTGCCTTCGCGCACCAGGGGCATCACCTGGCTGATGAAGGCGGAGCTGGTCTGGTAGTCGATCGGCGTTTCGCCGCGCTCGAAGGCGAGGCGCCCCTGGCCGCGGCCCTGCATGCCGAAGACGATCTGCACGTCGATTTCCAGCAGCTCGAAGGCCAGGGCCGGCACCATGTCGAGCGAGGTCGGCCCCTGGCTGCCGAATTTCAGCCCCTGCGCCGCCTTCAGCTTTGCGTAGTCGCCAGGGCCTGTGACGCCGAATTCCGGCCGGATATAGGCCGCGCCCCCGGTGGGGGAGGCGAGCACCGGCGCCCAGGCGCCGTAGTCGTAGCGCACGCGGGGATCGCCGAGCAGGAAGGGGAACTGGGTGGAGCCGGTGGTGCCGAGGATCATCAGCCCATCCGGCCGCGCCCGGCCAGCGAACTGGTTGGTGCCGTTGATGCCGCCGCCGCCGGTGATGTTGCGGATGACGACGGTCGGGCCACCGTCGAGGTGGCGTTGCAGGAAGGGCAGGTGGAACCGCGCCCACACATCGGACCCGCCGCCGACCGCAAGCGGGATCACCCATTCGATCGTGCGCCCGGCGAAATTCTGCGCCCGCGCCGCGCCCGGCAGTG
>CANJXD010000417.1 GCA_947478535.1 Acetobacteraceae bacterium | reverse complement strand
TGGACAGCCGCGGGTCCTATGCCGGGCTGGATGCCGATACCTGCCGGGCGGTCGCCGCCGCGGTCCTCGGGGATGGGTCCCGCGTGCGGTTCACCACGCTGACCTCCTCCACGCGGATGACGGCGCTGCAGGCCGGGCAGATCGATGTGCTGCCCCGCACCACCACCTGGACGCATTCGCGCGACACCGCGAATGGCCTGAACTTCACGACGGTGAATTTCTATGATGGGCAGGGCTTCCTGGTCCGTCGCAGCCTGAATGTCACGCGCGGCGTGCAACTGGATGGCGCGACCTTCTGCGTCACCGCCGGCACGACGAGCGAGCTGAATCTGGCGGACTGGGCGCGCAGCAATCGCCTCACGGTCCGCCCCCTGGTGTTCGAGAACAATGACGAAACCCGGCTCGCCTACCAGTCCGGACGCTGCGATGTCTTCACCACCGATGCCTCCCAACTCGCCGGCACCCGCAGCGCGCTGCGCAACCCGGAGGAGCACATGGTGCTCGCCGACCTCATCTCGAAGGAACCGCTGGGCGTCGCCGTGCGGCAGGGCGATGACCAGTGGTTCGACATCGTGCGCTGGACCATCTTCGCGCTGATCGAGGCGGAGGAACTCGGCGTCACCCAGGCGAATGTCGATGCGATGCTGGCCAATCCCCGGCCGGATGTGCGGCGCCTGCTCGGCGTTTCCGGTGACCACGGGCCGTTCATGGGTCTCGACCGTCGCTGGGCCTACAACGCCATCAAGGCCGTCGGCAATTACGGCGAGATCTTTGACCGTCATCTCGGCGCCGGATCCCCGGTTGGCCTGCCGCGCGGGTTGAACGATTTGTGGACGCGCGGCGGCCTGATGTACGCGCCGCCGATCCGCTGAGGTAAGGCCCGAGGCATGCAAAAGGCCGCGTGGGATTTTCCCGCGCGGCCTTTTTGCGTGATGGGCGGGTCGATCAGGGCTCGATACCGGCCCCCGCCTCGGCCGCGAAGGCCTTCACGATGGACAGCAGCCGGCGGCGGGACCGCGGGTGGCGCATGGCGGTGAAGGCCGTCATCAGCTCCGCCACATCCTTCGCATCGGGCTCGCTCGGTGCGGGCTGCGCGGGTGCCGCGGCCACATCGTCCTGCAGACCGACCAGCAGCAGGGCGTTGTCCACCTCCAGCAGCGTCGCCAGGGTGGGGATCAGCCGCGCCGGCAGGCGGGTCTTGCCAGTCTCGTATTTCTGCACCTGCTGGTAGGTCACGCCCAGCACGCTGGCGACATCGGATTGCGACAGCGCCCGCAGGCGGCGCAGCTGGCGGATGCGCTGGCCGAGCTTGGCATCCGCGGTATCGGCGGCACGGCTGCGCACCACCCGGTCCATGCCGGGGACGGGCTCCGTGGTGGAAGCGGGCTGGATGTACATGATGGGCGTTTTTCCTTTGGTGTTTGGTTCAGGCGGCGGGCTTGGCGGCACGGTTGGCGGCGGCGGGCGCCTCGACGCGGTAGCCCACGCCCCAGACCGTGCGGATGATGTCGTCGGCGCCGCTCGTCATCAGCTTGCGGCGCAGGCGGCAGACGAACACGCGCAGCACGCTCGCATGGGCGTCGCTGTCGCCTTCGTGCAGCGCTTCGCAGATGCGTTCCTTGCCGAGGATGGCGCCGCGCGCGGCCAGCAGCATGTCCAGCACCCGCAGCTCGCAGGGGGTCACTTCCACCGCGGCGCCGTTCACTGTCAGGCTGTCGCTGTCGCGGTCGATGGCGACATTGCCGCAGCGGACCAGGTTCGCCTTCCGGACCGGCGACCGGCGGCGCACCGCCTCGATCCGCGCCATCAGCGTCGCCGCCGGGGCGTTGCGCGGCAGCACCGCGTCGGCGCCATGGTTGAAGGCTTCGGCTTCCGTCTCCGCCGAGGCGGGGGCCAGCACCAGCAGGGGCAGCTTGCTGCCATGGCCGCGGATACTGCGCAGCAGGGGCAGGGCGCCGCGGCGCAGGTCACCAGCATCGATCACGACGCCGTCCAGATCCTCATCCGCGAAGGTCGCGGCCTCGGCGCCGATGTCGGGGCTCGCCACCCGGGTCGAGACCCGCGCGGCCTTCAGCCGTTCGAGGACCAGCTGCGAGGCGGGGGAAGCATCAGAGATCACCAGCAATTGCACGACCGTCACTCCTTGACCGCCGCGTTGTGCTCAACTGTGCGGCGAGTGAGGGTCTAGCGCCCGGAGTGTCGGGCATCCCGTCGGGCTTATTCGGGTTTTCTGACGATTGTCGTGAAGTTGCTTACCGCGGTCGAAAAGCGCGCCGAGGGCGAGTGGCGCCGCAACTGAGCTGAAGCGCGATCGTGCCGAAGCGTGATGGTGCCGAAGCGTGGGGGAGGGGCCTGGCGCCCCCCCCGGCTTGTCGTTCAGACCGTGCCCGTCACCAGCGCCGTCGCGGCGGCAGCCGTCAAAGGGCGGCCGAGGAGGTAGCCCTGTGCTGCCTCGCACCCGGCCTGCTGCACCACCTGCAACTGGCCTTCCGTCTCGATTCCTTCCGCCACCACCTTCAGGCCGAGGGCGTGGATCGTGGCGACCAGGCCGGTCAGCAAACGCCGTTCCTTGGTATCCGTCACCACCCGCATCACCAGCGCGCGGTCGATCTTCACGGTATCGACGGACAACCCCCCGAGCACGCCGAGCGAGGAATACCCGGCGCCGAAATCATCCAGCGCCACCCGGACGCCGAGCGCCCGCAGCGCTTCCACCGTCTGCGCGGCGCTCGGCCCGAGTGCGACGGTTTCCGTCACTTCCGCCACCAGTGCCTTGGCCGGGATGCCGGCTTCGTCCAGCGCCTCCTGGAACAGCGCCGCGACATCGACATCGGCAATCTGCCGGCCGGAGAGATTGACGGTGATATAGAGGTCCCGCGTCGTCCCCGCCCCCCAGGCGGCGGCCTGCCGGGCCGCGGTCCGCAGCGCCCAGGCGCCGAGTTCCAGGATCAGTCGCCCTTCCTCCGCCACCGCGATGAACTCACCGGGGGATACGAAGCCGAGCGTCGGGTGCTTCCAGCGCATCAGCGCCTCGAACCCCAGCAGATGCCGGTCGGCGATGCGGAAGATCGGTTGGAAATAGATCTGCGTTTCCTGCCGCTCGACCGCGTGTTGCAGGTCCTGCGCGATGGTCAGGTGGCGTTCCGCCGCCAGTTGCATGGCCGGCGTGAACAGCACGCAGCGGCTCCCACCCTCGCGCCTGGCGACGCTGGCGGCGATGGCGGCCGCATCCTCTAGCGCCACGCGTTCGGCGCTGGACTGGTGGACGACGCCGATGCTGGCGGTCAGGCGCAGCACGCCGCTGACATGGGGAATCGGCTCCTCCACCGCCAGGCGCAGCCGTTCCGCCATGGCCAGCGCATCGGCCGGGGTCGGGCAGGCGCTGCCGACGGCGGCGAATTCATCACTGCCGATGCGCGCCATGAACCAGCCTTCGCCGGACACGCGCTGCAGCCGCTGGGCGGTGGTCTGCAGCACCATGTCGCCGACTGCGCTGCCGGCGGCCTGGTTGAGGGCCGAGAAGCCATCGAGGTCGAAGGCGATCACCGCCGTGCCCGAGCCATCCCGCCCCGCTTGCGACGCCAATTCGCCGATGCGGGCGGAATAGGCGGCGCGGTTCGGCAGGCCGGTCAGCGGGTCCCGCGCCTTCGCTTCCTCCCGTTCTGCTTCCACCGCCGCCAGGCGCTGCCCTTCGGATTGCCGGTCCTGGGCTTCCCGGCGCTTGGTGGCGGCGCGGTTGCGCGCGGCGGTCACCACATTGACCATCTCGTCCAGGGTGAAGGGCTTGCGGACGAAATCGAAGGCGCCGGCGCGCACTGCGGCCACCGCATCCTCGATCGTCGCATGGCCGGTCATCACCACCGTCTCGATCGCCGAGGCTTCCGGCCGGTTCATCACCAGGCGCCGGACCAGGGAAAGACCGTCCTCCCCGGGCATGCGGATATCCGTGACGACGACGCCGATATCGTCGGCTTCGGTCAGCGCCGCCTGGGCCGTGATGGCGGAGGTGGCGATCTTCACCGGCATGCCCGATTCCTCGAGGCCGAGGGCGAGTTCCTCCGCGATCCAGATCTCATCGTCCACCACCAGGACGGCGAGTTGCTGTTCATCGGCCATGGGCAGGACCACGGGTGGGAAGAGGCAAGCAGCGTCTGATGTGCTGCCTTCAGTCGGAAGCATGCCGGTTATCCTTGGCCGGGTTGCGACGCGGATTACACGAGATCCGGCGAAGTCGTCGCCAAATCTCCCATTCGTTCGTGACTATCGTGTTAGCAGGCCGATCAGGACGAGGCACTGCAAACGCCGCGTGCCGTGCCGGGTGCCGCCGCACGCGGAGGTGGCGGGCCGCATCCCGGGCGCGAGATGGCTCATCTGGCGGTCGGAGCGCAGGCGAGCTCGCCCGCACATTCTCAGGAAATGTCAGGAAATGTCGATGCGGTTTCGCGCGCCCCGGCCTCGCCCAGGATTGCGCTGCGTGACAGGCGCCCAACTCAGTCCTGCGCGGTGGCGGTGGCGGCGGTTTCACGGCGGCTGCGCGCGCGGTCGAGCGCGCCATTGATCGCGTCGGAGAACTCGGCCCAGGCAAAGGGTTTGCGAAGCACGGCCGAAACGCCCGCCTGCATCGCCCGCCGGCGTTCGTCGGGGGAGGCATGGCCGCTCATCAGCAGTATCTCCGGCATCTCGCCGGTCGGGTCTTCCCGCAGCCGGGCGATCAGGCCGAAGCCGTCCAGCCCCGGCATCTTCAGATCGGTCACCACCACGCCCACCGCGCCGCCGGCCTGGCGCATATGCGCCAGGGCCTCTTCGGCCGAATGGGCGATCTGCGCCTCGATTCCGTCGGCGGAGAGGCCATCGGCGATTTCCCGCGCGATATCCGGCTCGTCATCGACGATGATCACCACAACGCGGCCGGTGTTCGGTCCATCGACCTGTTCCATAGCAACCCCTCATTCCCGTGCCGCGCCACGCATATTGCTACGACACATCCTGTGCCCGGCGCGGCCTGCCCCTGGCCGCCGTCCGGTCTTCGCGCGCGCGGGTGAGGCTGCCGCATGATGCGTCACTTCAGCCTTCAAAGAATGTCGGCAAATGTCAGGATTGTTCAAATGGTGGTTGCTTGTGAGGCGCGACTATCGGAATTTACTGATACACATCGACGGTTAAATTGGAGTGTTCGTAGTGTCGATGCCTCTAAGTGTCCGTCTCCGAAGATGTTGAATCCCTTGAGTCTCTTGTGATTCGCTGTGGTCCCAGCCGATTCGCAGGGTCTGACGATGTGGACTGCCGAGAACCGCCCTTTCTACGAGCGTAGCAAGCTGCGCTACCCAAGCGACCTGA
>CANJXD010000416.1 GCA_947478535.1 Acetobacteraceae bacterium | reverse complement strand
CAAGAAGGCCCGGGGCGCGGACACGCCCCTGGGCCATGGCTGCGGCAAGCCGGGACTCGGCCTCGCCGCGTTGGGAGGTGCTCGCCCAGGGTGAGCGCGGCGCGGGGTTGCGGTCCTGCTGGCCCTGGGCATCGGACCGGCCCTCGCCACCGGCAGCGCTACCGGCAGCGCCGTGGCGGGCGGCGCCGCCCTCGAACTGGCCAGGCTCTGCGAGGCGAAGGCTGACGCCCTCCGAGGACAGGGAAAGCCCGGCCGCCTGCAAGGCCTGCTCCAGCGCCGCACGATCGCGGTGAAGCAGGGCCAGCGTCTCCGGCCGCTCGGCCAGGATCTGCACCTGCGCCGGCCCACCGGTGATCTGCTCGACCGAAACCTGCACGGCACCGAGTTCCTGCGGCCGCAGCGCGACGATCAGGCGTGACGGTGCGGCGCCCTTCGCGGCCTCGGCGATGATGATGGGCGTGACCTGCTGGGCCGGGCCGGATGGAAGCTGGGCGAGGCCGTGCTGGGGCGCGACCGGCGGCGTTGGTGTGACCGGCGCGGCAGAAGGCGCGGCGGGCGGTGCGGCGCCACCGGTGGCCTGCGCCATGGCCTGCCCGAAGCCGGCAGCGGTCGGCTCCGTATGCGGCATCGCAGGGGCATGGCTGGCCGCCGCCAGCGGGGCGGCGACAGGCTCCGCGCGGCCTTCAGCACGCTCCTGGCCCCGGTCCTGAGGGGCGCGATGGTCACCCTTCGCGTCCCGGTCGGTCGCGGTATCGGCATCGCGCCGAGGGGGCGGCTCGCCCTGGAGGCTGCCTGGCTGCGCGGCTTCGCCCGTTGCTGCGTCACCGGCTTGCGGCTCACCTGCCACAGCGGTGTTGATCGGCGGGCGGGGTTGCTGAGGCAGCCCGGCCACCGGCACCGCGCACGCATCGGCGGAGGCCTTGGCGGCTTCCGCCTCCGCCTCGGCGGGCGGTTCCCCTTCCGCCTGCGTGGGCGCCGCCTTGGCAGGCCTGGCGGCGGTGGGTGCTGCGGGCGCCATCAGCGTGGCGAGGCTCGCTGCCGCCTCCTCCATCGCCGCAGGCTCCGGGGCGGGGGCGGTCTCCGCGGTGTCCTTCGCCGCGCCGGGCGAGCGGGCTGTGGCCTTCGCCTGGTCAGGCGGCGCGGGCGCCACCGGCGCGGACCGCGTCCCCGGCTCCGCATCGGCACCCTGGCGCGATGGGTCGCCGGAAGCGGCCTCCGCCGGCTTCTTCGGGGCATCCGGCTGGCGCGCGGTATCAGCTGGCGGGACGGCCTCCACCTTGGGAGGCTCCCCTCTCGGTGGCCTGGCTTCAGCCGCGCCCAGCGCCCGCGCGAAATCATGCCCGCCGCCCGCGCCGGCCATCATGGCCGGCGCGGTGCCGCGCGGAAGATCGGTGGGGCGGATCGAGGGAATCATGGGGCACCAGAAACGGGACGGAGCTTCACGACCTGTGAACAGCAATGAACGGGCCAGAGCCGTGTTCAGGCTTTCTTCAAGGGTTTTCGCCGCTGCCGGGCGCGCTGGGCATTCCCTGCCGCATCGCTGACCCGGCGCCCCGTGCCGCAGCGGCATTTTGTGCCGGGCCATTCGCGCCGCCCTGACGCTTGATGACCAGCGTGCATGGCCGTCAAACCGGCCTTCATCCTTGTCTCAGCGTCTGGCACGGGCCTTGCGATGACGCTGGCATCGAACACCGCGTCGTCCCCAGGACGATCTCCACCTCGTCCCCACGACGATCAGCAGAGGCCAAAAACGATGTCTCTTTTCAGCTCGCTCGGCACCGCCATCTCGGGCCTCAGCGCCCAGTCCCGCGCGCTCGACAACATCTCGGACAACGTCGCGAACAGCCAGACCGTGGGCTTCAAGCGGCTCGACACCGCCTTCGAGGACCTCGTCGCCGCCATGGGTGGCGGGCAGTATTCCGGCGGCGTCACCGCCTCCACCATCTCCACCGCCGATGTGCAGGGCTCGATCCAGCAGGTGGACAATCCGCTGGCGCTGGCGCTGAGCGGCCGCGGCTTCTTCAGCGTGGCGCGCCCCGTCACCACCCCCGCGCTCGGCGAGACCACCTTCGAATCGCGCGAGCTGTTCAGCCGTGCCGGCGACTTCAAGATGAACTCGCAGGGCTACCTCGCGAACAGCAGCGGCGATGTGCTGCAGGGCTGGGCCGTCAGCGAGGATGGCAGCATCGATACCGCCCGCGTCGAGCCGATCCGCGCCACCCGCGCCGGCCTGCCGCCGGACCCGACCTCCACCATCACCATGTCCGCGAACCTGCCCTCCGGCGCCGCGACGGGGCTGACGGGCAATACCCAGGCGCAGGTTTATGACAGCCTCGGGTCCTTGCAGACGGTGGCGCTGAGCTGGACCAAGGCGGCGGCGGACAACACCTGGACGCTGGATGTCACCCACCCCGAGACCAACGGCACCAGCACGAGCCTCGGCAGCTTCCAGGTGGAATTCGGCACCAATGGCGCGCCCGCCGGCACGATCGGCGCGCTGCGCACTGCCGGCGGCGCCGCCATCGGCACCTTCGGCAGCAACGACCAGGCGGAGCTGTCCGTCAATGCGACGCTCGGCGGCGTGGTCCAGCCGCTGACACTGAACCTCGGCGGCTACGGCGGCACCGATGGCGTCACGCAATACGCCGGCGCGGGGTATGAACTGCGGACAGTGAGCCAGGATGGCGCACCGGCCGGCGCCTTCTCCTCCCTCGCCATGCAGTCGGACGGCCAGGTCGTGGTGAGCTACGACAACGGCCGCAGCCGCACCATCGCGCAGGTCCCCGTGGTGACCTTCGCCGATCCGGACTCGCTGGAGCGCATCGACGGCCAGGCCTTCGTCCGCACGACGGGCGCCGGACGGCAATCCACCGTCGCCGCCGGCACGGCGGGCGCGGGCACCTTGCAGGCCGCGGCGATCGAGGGCTCCAACGTCGATACGGCGGCGGAATTCGCCAAACTGATCGTCGCCCAGCGCGCCTATTCCGCGAACACCAAGATCATCACCACCAGCGACGAGATGCTGCAGGAGACGATTAACCTGAAGCGCTGACGATCGTCAGCGCGGGCAACCTGAAGCGCTGCTCGCGGCGGAACGATATCAGGCGGGGGAAGATCCCTCGCCCACGGCGCGGGGAGGATCCCGGTGCCGACGAATGAAAACCCCCTTCCGGAAAACCGGGAGGGGGTTTTTCGTTATGGGGGGCCGGGAGGCGGCGCTTTCTGTCGCATCGCAGGCTGGCGTCACGTGCGACGCAGCAACCCGGGTGATGTCCCATACCAAAGCCTGACGCACAGGCCCGATGGCGGTGTACTCATTGCATGTCGCGGCGCTTCACGGCGCGCATCGGCGGCTGGGCGAAGCGTCCATTTCCGCCGCGGAAGAACGCATCTTCTCGCGCCCAGGTGATGACACCTTGCGGACGTAGGTCATGACACACCGGGCGCATCGTGCGCGGGCGATTTCCCCCACCCCGACCCTCCCCCGCAAGCGCGGGAGAGGGCGTGCCAATGGTGCAGCCTGCTCCCGCGCTTGCGGGAGAGAGTCGCTGGGGGTTCGTACAGCACGTTCCGTCATATCCGCTGACCACGCGCGGCACGCCACCGCACAAGAAAAAGGGACGGCACCCTTCGGCGCCGCCCCTGCCCTTTCGCCCAGCCCGCGTCCGCCTATTTCGGCGCGGCGTTCATCGCCTCCTCCAGCGCCGCAAATCTCGGCATCAGGTCGGACGGCATCGTCTTGCGGCCGACTTCCACCGCCACCTGGGGCGCATTGCCGTGCAGATGCGCCACCAGCACGGCGCGGATCACTTCGAGGAAGCGCGCTTCCTCCTCCACCACGCCCTTCAGCCGCACCGCCATCGGGCCCACCATGCCATAGGCCAGCAGCACGCCGAGGAAGGTGCCGACGAGGGCGGAGCCGATCATCGCACCCAGCACCGCGGGCGGCTGGTCGATCGCGCCCATCGTCTTGATGACGCCGAGCACGGCGGCGACGATGCCGAGTGCCGGCAGCGCATCCGCCATGTTCTGCAAGGCATGGGCGGCGTGCAGTTCCTCGTTCCGGACTTTCTTCAGCTCATTCGCCATGATGTCCTCGATCTGGTGAGGATCATCGGCGTTCATGCCGACCATGCGCAGGTAGTCGCAGATCAGCACCACCGCGTGGTGATCCTTGGCGATGCGCGGGTAGTCCGCGAAGATCGTGCTGTCCTCCGGCCGCTCGATATGCGGCTCCAGCCCCGCCGCGCCCTTCTGCTGCGCGACGCGCAACAGGCGGTGCAGCAGCACGCCGAGATCGATGTAGTCCTGCTTGCTGTACTTGCCGCCCTTCATCGTCTTCCCGATGGCGCCGAGCGTGTGCTTCACGTCGCCCATGGAGTTTGACATCAGGAAGCTGCCGATGGCGGAACCGCCGATGATCAGCATCTCATAGGGCAGCGAATGCAGGATCGGCTCCATATGGCCGCCAGCGATCATGTAGCCGCCGAAGACGCAGGCCAGCAGGAAAATGAAGCCACCAATCGTGGTCATGGCGCGGTCCACGTGGGGCCTCCTTGGGCGGCGGGAAGGATCATCAGGACCGCGACGCGACGGTTCGCGGGGTCCAGCGGATTGGCGGGCACCAGCGGCTCGCGCTCGGCGCGGCCGGTCACGCTGCGCATGCGGCGTTCCGCGATGCCGGCATCGACAAGCACGCGGCGCGTCGCATTCGCGCGTTCGGCGGACAGATCCCAGTTGGACCGCTCGGCGCCGCCCCGGAACGGCGCGGCATCGGTGTGGCCGGTAACCTCGATGGGATGCGGCAGGCGGCCCAGCACGCTGGCGACGCGCACCAGCAGCGCCCGCCCACGCTCATTCGGCGCGGCCTGACCGGTCTGGAACACCGGCTGCCCTTCGGCATCGACAAGCTGCACGCGCAGGCCCTCCGGCACTTCCTCGACGATCAACTGCCGGCCGAGCGCGGCAAGGCCCGGATCGTTGCGGATCACCTGGCGGATCTCCTCCGCCGCGCGGGCCAGCACTTCACGCCGCTCGGCTTCCCGCGCCTGGCGCGCAGCCTCGGAATTGTCGCCAGCAAGGGGCATCGGGGCGTTGCCCTGGCGCGGCAGCGCCTCCGGCTGCGGCAGGACGGAGGCGGCGGCGACGCGCCGAGCCGCATCCGGGCTGGTCACCGGCGGCTGCGTCTCATCATCCTCGTCGAGGCTGTCCATGCCAGGCGGGGTGCGCGTCATCTGCGGGATCAGCGGTGCATCGGCGACGAGCGGGCCATCGCTGTGCAGGCTGCGGCCGCCGAAGGGCTGGCCGGACCCGCTCTGCCCGCGCGCGAGTTCGTTG
>CANJXD010000415.1 GCA_947478535.1 Acetobacteraceae bacterium | reverse complement strand
TGGCGCCCGCCTCAGGGCAGCAGCAGCGCGACGCCCGTGGCGACCGGCGCGGCCACGACGACGAGGGCCGCGATGCGCAGCAGCAGGACGCCGATGCGAGCGAGGCCGTGCGACAGGCGGGCGCGCGGCAGCCTCACCTCCGCCGGCGCTTTCCTCGTCTCACCCGGCCCTGTCGGCTGCATCATGGCCCCGCACCTTGCCTCCACCGGTTCAAGCATCGCCGCGGGCGTGGCGTCCAGCGTTGCGGCCTTGGGTGGGGAACGCGCGCGGTGAGAGGTTGACGCGGGGCGGCGTGCGTCGCTTAACGGTGGCCACCCCGCGCGCGCCCGCCTTCCCACGGCCGCCCCGGTGAAAGGGCCAGGTGACAGGAATGACGGTGCCGAAGCCGCGGATCGCCATCGACGGCTATAACCTGGCGCTGGACCAGGGCACCGGTGTCGCCACCTATGCCCGCAACCTCTCCCGCCGCCTCGGCGCGCTGGGGGCCGATGTCGGCGTGCTCTATGGCCAGCGCGGCCCGACCTCCGAGGACGGGCTGCTGCGGGAGATCACGCTGTATGACGCGCGCCCCCGCGCGCCGCACCCGATCAAGCGGCTGATCGACGACCTGCGGCGCGGCATACGGCTGTCCTTCGGCGTGACGGCGATGCAGGTGCCGGTCACGCCACACATTATCCGCCAGGGCATGGAAGCGCGGCTGCCGCATGCGGACCGGCTGTGGAACGCGCCGGAGTTGTTCCGCACCGCCGTGCAGGGCTACGGCACCCGCCGCCGCTTCGGCCGCGTGAAACTGCCGGAGCGGATGGATGTCATGCACTGGACCTACCCGCTGCCGCTGCGGGTGGACGGCATGAAGAACATCTACACGATCCATGACCTCGTGCCGCTGCGGATGCCCTATGCGACGCTCGACGTGAAGCGCCGCTACCTCGGCACGGTGCGGGAGATCGCGGCCAAGGCGGACCATATCTGCACCGTCTCCGAGGCCTCGAAGCGGGACATCATCAACCTGCTGGGCGTGCCGGAGGAACGGATTTCCGTCACCTACCAATCCGTGGAGATTCCGGCGCGTCTTGCTCAGAAGCCTGAACCGCTGGCGCGGGCGGAGGTGATGGGCGCCTTCGGGCTGCAATGGCAGGGCTATTGGCTGTTCTTCGGCGCCATCGAGCCGAAGAAGAATGTCGGCCGGCTGATCGAGGCCTATCTCGCCTCAGGCAGCCCCTGGCCATTGGTGATCTGCGGCAAGCAGGCCTGGCAGATGCGTCAGGAACTCGGCCTGTTGTATGACGACGACCAGCGCCTGATGGCTGATCCCGGCCCGGTGGACGGTGTGCAGAGCCTGACGCGCAAGCTGCGGGACCGGGTGATCCTGCTGGACTACGTGCCGTTCCGCCTGCTGGTCAGCCTGATCCGCGGCGCCCGGGCGTTGCTGTTCCCATCTCTGTATGAAGGCTTCGGCCTGCCGGCGCTGGAGGCGATGCTGCTGGGCACCCCGGTGCTGACGAGCAACACCGCGAGCCTGCCGGAAGTGGTGGGCGATGCGGCGGTGGTGGTGGACCCCTACGACACCCAGGCGATGGCGGAAGCGATCCAGGCGCTGGATGCGCATGAAACCCTGCGCGCCGAACTCGCCTGGCGCGGGCCGCGCCGCGCCGCGCTGTTCGATGGCGATGCCTATGGGCGGCGACTGGCGGCGATGTACGCGAAGCTTGGCATCACCCTGTCGCCGGAGGAGGCGGTGCCGATGGGCGAGGAAGGCACCGAGGTGGGGCAGGAGTAGCCCCCCCCTTGGGAGTAGCCCGCTAAGCCGCAGGCTCCCCGGGCACGTCGTACCAGTCACCTTTCGAGGTGACCCAGACGTTCTTGATCACCCGCATCCCGGTCGGCGGGTCGATGGTACCGGCCGAGACCAGCAGGCGGTCGCCCTGCTTCGGTCGCTTGAACAGCCGCCCCCCGCAGCGCGAGCAGAAGCCGCGTTCGGCCGTCGGGCTCGATTCGTACCAGGTGAGCGTCGAATCGGCCTGCATCGTTACCGCGGCGGCGGGGGCGGCCAGCATGGCATTGGCGTTGCCGTGCATCTGCTGGCAGTCCCGGCAGTGGCAGACGATCACGCCGACGGCCTCGCCCTCGATGCGGAAACGCACGCCGCCGCAATGGCATTGTCCGGTGAATGGCATGGTGTCGGGTCCCTTCAGGGTTCCTGCGCCAGCCCGGCCAGGGCGACGGCGAGTGCGGTGGGCGCCGAGAGCATCGGCGTATGGGAGGATGTGAGCTCGACGACCTTGCTGACGCCCGAGGCTTCCGCCATGGCGCGCTGCAAGGCAGGGCTGATGGTACGATCCTGCGTCGTCAGGATCGAGGCTTTTGGCACGCGGCCGAAGCGGCCGTCCGTCAACGTGACCGGGGTGGCCAGCGGCGGCACCGGTTCGGCCCGGTGGCGTGCCACCAGCCAGGCGGCGTCGGCCGCCCCGCAATCCGCGCAAAAAGTCTCCGCGATACCCTCCGCCGCGATCGAGGCCGGGGAGTAGCGCTGCGGGTCGTCCTGCCGCCAGAAGCGGCCGACCTGGCTGGCGGGGTCGCGCTGGGACAGGGAATAGGCGCTGTCGCCGGAGCGCGGCAGATAGCCCGCGAGGTAGATCAGGCGCCGGATGCGGTCCGGCACGGCTTCGGCGACACCAGAGGCGACGATGCCGCCGAAGCTGTGGCCGACCAGGACCACGCCCCGCCGATCCCCGATCGCGGCGACGACGCTGGCGACATAAAGGTCGAGCGAGGCGGCGGAGGCGGGCGTCGGGTCTTCCCCATGCGCGGGCAGTTCCGGGGCCAGCACCTCATGCCCCGCCGCGGTGAGCAGGGCGGCCGTGCGCTGCCAGACGGCGGCCCCCATCCAGGCGCCATGCACCAGCACGATGGGCGGGCGCGAGGCGCCCGGGGTTGGTGTTCCCTGCGCTTCGGCAAGGCTCGGCCAGGGCAGCATCGCGGCGGTGAGCAGCAGACGTCGGGGGAGTGTCATCGCTGTCATTCTCCAAGGGCCGCGATCACGGCGGCTGCGGTTTCGCCACCGGAGAAATTCTGCTGGCCGGTGATGAGGTTGCCGTCCCGCACCGCGAAGCCTCGCCAGAGCCCGGCCTGGATGTAGTTGGCGCCCTGCGCCTTCAGCCGGTCCTCGATGCGCCAGGGCATCACATGCCGGTCGCGCGGCAGCAGGCCCATCGACCACACCGCGTCGTCGGCGAAATCCTCCTCCACATTGGCAAAGCCGGTCACGGTGCGGCCGTTCGCGATGGGGGTACCATCGGCGCGCTGCGCGAAGCACAGGATGGCGGTGCCGTGGCAGAGCGCCGCGGCGACCTTCCCCGATTCCAGGAAGGCCACGAATTTCGCCTGCAAGGCCGTCGCATGTTCGAAGGTGAACATCGGTGCCTGCCCGCCGGCGACCAGGATGGCGTCGAACTCCGCGGGATCGATCGCCGAGGCCGGCTTCGTCGTCTCCACCAGCGCCGCCAGTTGCGGTGTCGCGATGAAGCCGCGGCTGACGATGTCTTCCGCCGAATAGCCGGAGGGATCGCGCGGGTCGCTGAAGGCATCGCCCTCGCATCGGCCGCCATCGGGGCTGAAGATCTCCATGGCGTAGCCGCGTTCCCGAAATGCAAGCCAGGGATGCGCGAGCTCGCTCCACCAGAAGCCCACGGGCCATCCGGTGGTGGAGGAGATGGTGGGGTTGGCGATGACGATGGCGATGCGCTTCGGCCGCCCGGGCCGCAGCGCGTTCGGGTCGCGCAGGCTCATGACGCCTCTCCCTTCTGCAGGGAGAAGGCGAAGTCCCGGCCGAGGCCGCGCCGCATCGCCAGGTCGATCCAGAGCATCGCATGCGCCTCCAGCAGCCGGGCGGCGCGCAGCGGGCCGGCATCGACGGCCGCGAAGCCGATATCGCCGGCAAGACGCAGCGCCACCGCCTTCGCCGCGGGATCGTCGCCGGCGGCGAACATCACCGGTGCGGGCGTGAAGCGCGCGGGATCGGCCATGATGTTGGCGCCGGTGGTGTTGAACACTTTTGCGAGTCTCAGGGTGGGCAGCGCGCGGGCGATGCGTTCGGCGCCGGAATCGTCGAAGCCGAGGGCGAGGCCGAGGCCCTCAGGCCCCATCGCCAGCGGGTTGGTGGCATCCAGCACCGGCACATCGCCGGGCTGGCAGGTGGTCAGGGCTTCCATCGCCGCGGCGTAGGGGGTGGCGAGGATATAGGCCTCGGCCGCCGGCAGCGGGCCGAGGGGGGCGATGGCGGCACCGCTGCCACTGTCCCGCGTCGGGTCCCGTAGCAGCAGGGTGGGCAGGTGGCCGGCGCGCCGCAGCGCGAGGGAGAGCGCGAGCCCCACATTGCCGCCGCCGATGATGCCGATCCGCATGAGGAGCCCTCACTTTGCCAGGGTGTGAGGGTGGTTTGCGCTGGTGGTTTCTTCCACTGAATGTTTTGAATGAGGACATGCATGAGACGAAACTCCGCCGGCTCGACCTGACCCTGCTGCTGGTGCTGGATGAAGCGCTGCGCCACCGGAAGCTCGCCGAGGTCGCCAGTCGCCTCGGCCTGAGCGCACCCGCCGTCAGCCACGCCCTGGCCCGGCTGCGCGACATCTTCGGGGACCCGCTGTTCCTCCGCCGCCCCGGGGGCGTGGAGCCGACGCCGCGCTGCCTCGAACTGGCGCCGCTCGTGGCCTCCCTGCTGTCCCTCGCGCGGGCGGCGGTCGCCCCGCCGGCGCCGTTCGATCCCGCGCGGAGCGATCGGATCTTCCGCCTGACCGGGCTGGACTACGAGGCATCCCGCTTCGGCCCGCCCTTGCTGGCGCGCTTCGCGGCGGCGGGGCCCGGGCTGCGGCTGTCCTTCCGCCCGGATGCGCGGGATGCGGCGATGCGGGCCCTGGCGGAGGGCGAGGCCGATGTGGCGCTCGGCTTCTTCCCCCGCCGCCCGACCGGCATCCGCTTCCGCGCCCTGCATGAGGAGACCTACCTGGTCGCCGCCGATCCCGCCCATCCGCGGCTGAAGCGAAGGCAGCGGCTGGACCTGGCGCTGTACTGCGCGCTGGACCATGTGCTGGTCTCGGTGAATGGCGGGCTGGAGGGGACGGTCGATATCGCCCTCGCGCGGATGGGCCTGCGGCGCCGGGTGGTGGCGGCGATGCCGTCCTTCCTGCCGGCGCTGGCCGCCGTCGCGGCCTCCCCCACCATTGTCACCATGCCGCGCCGGGTGGTGGAGACCTTCGCGCCGCGCTTCGGACTGCGATCCTTTGAGCCCCCTTTGCCGATCCGCCCCTTCACGCTCTCCGCCGCCTGGCATGAACGCCAGGAAGCCGATGCAGGGCT